>CAZDYT010000585.1:0-3117 GCA_964509395.1 uncultured bacterium | reverse complement strand
TGGCCGAGATCGCGTACGACAGCGCCTTCATCTTCAAGTACTCGCCGCGGCCGGGCACGGAGGCGGCCCGCTGGGCCGACGACGTGCCGCGGGCGGTGAAGGAAGCGCGCAACCAGGCGCTCCTGGCCCTCCAAGAGCGAATCTCCCGGCGGAAGCTCGAGCGCCGGGTCGGCCGCGAGGTCGAAGTCCTCATCGAGGAGCGGAACCGCCGCGGCCAGCTCGCCGGCCACACGCGCGACCACCTCAACGTCGTCTGCCAGGGGCCGGACGCCCTGATCGGCGAGCTCGCGATGGTCCGGGTCGAGCGGACGACCGCCACCACCCTCATCGGGACGCTCGTCTCTTAGCGCCACCTCTCACGAAGGGCTGGGCCGAAGATGACCGACACCCTCGCGTACCTCGGGATCGCGGAGCTCTCGGCGCGCCTGGCGCGCCGAGAGCTCGGGCCGGTCGAGCTCTGCCGGGCCTTGCTCGCGCGCTGCGAGCGGCTCGAGCCGCGCCTCAACGCCTTCATCACGCTTGCGCCCGAGCGCATCCTCGCCGAGGCGCGCGCGGCCGAGCGGGAGCTCGCCGCCGGCCGCGTGCGAGGGCCCCTCCACGGCGTGCCGATCGCGGTGAAGGATCTCTGCTGGACCCGGGGCGAGCGCACGACCGGCGGCTCGAAGGTGCTCGCCCACTTCGTCCCCGACGAGGACGCCAGCGTCGTCGCGCGGCTGCGCGCGGCCGGCGCGATCGTCTTCGGCAAGACCAACCTGCCCGAGTTCGCTTACGGGCCGCTCGACGCCTACCATTACGGCCCCTCGCGCAACCCCTGGGACCTCGACCGCTTTCCCGGCGGCTCCAGCATGGGCGCCGCGGCGGCGCTGGCCGGCCGGCTCGTCCCCGGAGCGCTCGGGAGCGACACCGGGGGCTCGATCCGCCACCCGGCCCACTGGTCCGGCATCACGGGCCTGAAGCCGACCTACGGGCGCGTGCCGCTCCGCGGCGTGATCCCGCTCGCGACCTCCCTCGACCACGTCGGCCCGATGGCGCGCTCGGCCGAGGACTGCGCGCTGCTCCTCGGCGGGATCGCCGGCCACGACCCGGCCGACCCCACCTCCGCCGACGTGCCGGTGCCGGACTACGCGGCCGCCCTGGACGGCTCCGTGCGCGGGCTCCGCGCGGGCGTCCCGCGCGGCTACTTCTGGGAGGAGCTCCCGGCGGACATCGCCCGCAGCGTTGAGGGGGTGCTGGGCGAGCTCCGGCGCCTCGGGCTCATTCTCGAAGACGTCGAGATCCCGGAGTGGGCAGCGGCCGCCGAGGCGAGCCGCGTCCTCATCCGCTGCGAGGCGGCGGCGGAGCACCGGACCATCCTCCGGGAGCGCGCGGCGGAGCTGATCCCGCAGGTGCGCGAGCGGCTCGAAGCCGGCGCGGCGACTCCGGCGCCGGACTACGTGGACGCGCTGCGGGCCGGCGCGCGGCTCCGCGTCGCGCTCCGGCGCCTGTTCGGGCGCGTCGACCTGCTCGCACTCCCCGGGCGCGACCAGACGGCCCCGCGCATGGACGAGGGCGGCAAGCTCCTCGAGCCGCTCTCGCCCCGGAACTTCACGGCGCCGTTCAACCTCGCCGGCGTGCCGGCGCTGACCTTCCCGTGCGGCTTCTCAGCCGAAGGCCTCCCGATCGGCCTCCAGCTCGCCGGCCGCGCGTGGGAGGAGGGCACGCTCCTGCGCGTCGCCCACGCCTACCAGCGCGCGACCGACTGGCACGCGCGCCGGCCGAAGCCCCCCGTCTAACCTGGCCTGTCGCTGGCGCCGGGCCACTTCCGGGCGCAGGCCGGAGCGAGGCCCAGGCCCGTAGGGGTGCCGCGCCCTCCGGCCCGAGGGGCACCGAGCCGGGCAGGCGGACAGATGGGGAGCTGAAGCAAGCGAGAAGCCGGGCGGACAGGCCGGCTCAGAAGCCGGCGACGTAGGGAAGGCTCTTCGCCACCCGCTCGATCGCGTCGCCGGCTTCGAGCAGCACGCCGGTCGCGTTCCAGGTGCCGCTCGTGAGCTGGCGGCGGGTGCCCTCTGGGATCCGGGCGGGAATCGTCCGATCGCCGAAGCGGGCTTCTCCACGCTCGACGTCCAGCACGAGCTCCTGCTGGGGCTCGCGCCCGATGGCCTTCGTGAGCCACTCGATGTCGGCCATCTCCGCGGTCAGGCACGGGATACCGAGCGCCGTGCAGTTCCCTAAGAAGATCTCCGCGAAGGAGCCGCCCACGATCCCCCGGATCCCCCAGCGGCGGAGCGCCTCGGGCGCGTGCTCGCGCGAGGAGCCGCAGCCGAAATTCAGGCCGGCCACGAGGATCGAGGCCCCCCGGTAGACTGCCTGATTGAACGGATGCTCGGGGTCCTGCCGGCGGGCATCCTCGAACACGTGCGCCTCGAGATCCTCGAAGGTCACGCTCTTGAGGAAGCGGGCGGGGATGATCCGGTCGGTGTCGATGTCGTTGCCGGGCAGGGGAATGCCGCGCCCCACGATCCGTTGCCGGACGTCCGGGCCGCTCATCGCAGGAGCTCCCGCACCGTCCGCGGCCTCCGGGGCGACGGGGATCGGCCCGGGCCGGTCATCGCAGGAGCCTCCGCACGTCCGTCACCGCCCCCGCGACCGCCGCCGCCGCCGCCATGGCGGGGCTCATCAGGAGCGTCCGGCCCGTCGGGCTCCCCTGCCGCCCGATGAAGTTCCGGTTGCTCGACGACGCGCAGACCTCGCGCCCCTGGAGCTTGTCCTCGTTCATCCCGAGGCACATCGAGCAGCCCGCCTTCCGCCACTCGAAGCCGGCCTCCTGGAAAATCGCGTCGAGCCCCTGGGCCTCCGCGGCCGTCGCGTGCTGCGTCGGGTGGCCGAGCGCCAGGCGCCCAAGCCAGGAGTTCGTCTCCTCCCGCATCGGGCCCCACAACTCGCCGAGGGCGATATCGCCGGGCGGGTAGCTGGCGAGGAAATCGACGTTTCGCGCGGTGTCGGGCGTGTATCCTGCCGGCTGGGGGATCGAGGTAGCCAGCACCAGGTCACGATGGGTATCGTCGATGGTGAGCACACCCTCCGTCCCGACGATCCCGATCTCCAGGCTGTACACGGCGCCGGGCCACACGACCGGGA
>CAZDYT010000584.1:0-3122 GCA_964509395.1 uncultured bacterium | reverse complement strand
CCAAGCCGTGCCCCGAGGCTCGAGAAGACAACCGCCACGTCGATGTCCGCGTGGGTGTCGACCCCTACCACGATGTAAAGGCCGGTCGAAAACGACAGCGGTGGCCGGTCGAAAACGACAGCACCTGGGGTCGGATGCTAACGGGTTCGGGGTCCTCCTTCCATAGCTCCTGGAGGGTCTGCCGCGGCCCTCTCCTTCGGACCCGGTTCGCCTGAGGCCGCCGGCTTCCGGATCCGGGCCTTGGCGTCTCTCAGCCGGTAGGACTCGCCTCTGGTCTCGATGATCTGGCACCGGTGGGTCAGCCGGTCGAGCGTCGCTCCGGTGAGGCGCTCGGAGCCGAGCACCTCGGTCCAGTGATCGAAGGGCAGGTTGGTCGTGACCATCAGGCTCGTTCGCTCGTAGGCGGTGGAGATGACGTCGAACAGCAGCTCAGCCCCGACCTTGGACGCCGGCACGTAGCCGAGCTCATCCAGCACCAGAAGGTCGAGCTTCGCCAGGCGGGCCCTCAGTCCGAGCAGGGAGCGTTCGTCCCGTGCCTCGATCAGCGAGGTGACGAGCTCGGTGACCCTGAAGAACCGCACCCGGTAGCCCCTGGCGCAGGCGGCGGCCGAAAGGGCGATCGCGAGGTGGCTCTTCCCGGTCCCGGGAGAGCACGCCACGGACTGCACGATTTCGGCAAGACGCTCCCGCCGGAGGTGACCATCACCGGCGTGCACCATCCCCTGTTCGGAGAGCGACTGAGGGTAGAGGGGTGGCGCCGGATCAACGGGGTAGCCCAACTGATCGTCCGGCTCCCCGACGGGTCGCCCGCCACCGTGGAGCTCGGGCACACGAGCGCCGGTGTACCCGCAGAGCACGAAGCCACCGCGACCGTGCTTTCGGTCGACGGGATCAGGCGGCTCCGGGCGTTGGTCCAGGCCAGGCTGTCCGGCGGAGCCCGCATCCACACGTAGGCTCACCCCCGAGAAGCGCGACCAACCCGGAGGTGAGCCACGTGCGCGGACTCAGCTTACCCATGCCCCAACAGCTCGCTCTCGACCTCGACGAGGGCGAACGACCGCTGCCTGCGATCTGGGCCAGCCTGCCCGCCACCACCCAAGAGGAGGCCCTTCGCATCCTGGCCCGGGCCATCGCCCGGATCCTCGCCACGAGGGAGGACGAGCGATGACCGCCCCTGACCGTTGCCATCTGGGTCGGGGCGCGTACGTATACGTGCGCCAGTCCACCCCGGGACAGGTGCAGCACCACAAAGAGAGCCTGGAGCGGCAGTACGAGTTGGCCGAGCGGGCGGTGGGACTCGGGTGGGCGAGGGAGAGCGTGGTCGTGGTGGACGAGGACCTCGGTCGGTCCGGCGCGAGCGCCGAGGGCCGGGAGGGATTCCAGCGCCTGGTGGCCGACGTCGGCCTGGGCAAGGTCGGCATCGTCTTTGGCATCGAGGTGTCGAGGCTCGCCCGGCGTAACGCGGACTGGTACCAACTGCTCGACCTGTGCGCACTCACCGACACGCTGATCGCCGACGCGGACGGCGTGTACCACCCGGGCCTGCACAACGACCGGCTCGTCCTGGGACTGAAGGGGACCATGAGCGAGGCCGAGCTCCACGTGATCCGGTCCCGGCTGCAGGGAGGGCTGCTGCACAAGGCGTCGAAAGGCGAGCTTCGCTTGGGACTCCCGGTGGGCTATGACTACGACGAAGACGACCGGGTCGTCCTCGCCCCGGACGAGCAGGTCCGAGATGCCATCGCCCATGTCTTCGCCCGGTTCGACGAACTCGGCAGCGCCCGCCAGGTGATGCTGGAGCTGATCGAGGGGGGTAGGCGTCTGCCCCGGCGGCGGAACACCGAGCGCAGGATGCGGTGGGCCGCTCCGTCGTACCCGGCCATCCACGACTTGCTCACCAACCCCTGCTACGCGGGGGCGTACGTGTTCGGCCGGACCCGCACCGAGCGGATCGTCGACGCGGGGCAGATCCGCTCGGTGGTCCGAGAGACGCCCCAGGACGAATGGATCGTGTTCATCCCCGATCACCACCCAGGGTTCATCACCTTCGAGCGCTACCTCGAGAACCGCCGGCGCCTGCGGGCGAACTTCCGCCCCCGGCGAGCGGAGGGCGGAGGCGCCCTCCGGGAGGGTCCCGCCCTGCTCCAGGGCCTCCTCCGGTGTGGCCGGTGCGGACGCAAGATGCAGGTGGCCTACTCCGGGACCAAGGGCAACTGCCCTCGCTACGCCTGCGTGAGAGCCCATCAGCTCCACGGCACCATCCCCACCTGCCAGAGCCTGGGAGGACGCCGACTCGAACTCACCGTGCTGGACGCGGTGTTCGGGGCCCTGCGCCCGGCGTCCATCGACGCCACGTTGCGGGCCATCGAGGAAGCCGCATCCGACCACCAAACAAGGGTCCGCTCGGCCGAGCTGGAAGTGGAGCGGGCCCGGTACGAGGCCGACCGGCCCCGCCGGCGGTACGGCGCCTGTGAGCCGGAGGACCGCCTGGTGGCGAGGACACTCGAGCGGGCATGGGAGCGCTCCCTGGAGGAGCTCAGGGCAGCGGAGCGGGCCCTTGCGGCCCGGCGGGCCCGCCGCCCCGAGCCTCTCAGCGCCGAGGAGATCGCTTGGTGCCGTCGGGCAGGGGCGGATCTCCGCCGGGTGATGGAGTCGGCCGCCACCTCGGACCGGGAGCGCAAACAGCTCCTGAACGCCGTGATCGGGGAGGTGGTGGTCACGGTGGACCGGGAAGCCCGGGTGGCGGGGCTCCGGATCGTGTGGGAGGGCGGGGCCGTCACCGAGCGGGAGTCCGCGCTCAACCGCACCGGCGCCCACTTCCGCACCACCGACGAGGAGACCGTCCAGCTCGTCCGTCGCCTCGCCGAGCACTACCGGGACGCCCAGATCGCCGCGGTCCTCACCCGTCAGGGTCGCCGAACCGGGGCGGGGAACAGCTTCACGGCGTCTCGGGTGCGGTCGCTTCGCCAGGCCCACGGCATCCCCGCCGGTCCCGTCACACCCCCCTGTCACGATGGCCAGGTTGTGAGCGTGCATCAGGCGGCCACGGCCCTCGGGGTGTCCACCGCCACCGGCCATCGGAGGCTCCGGGACGGGTTCATCGCCGGCGAGCAGAAGAGCGG
>CAZDYT010000583.1:0-3127 GCA_964509395.1 uncultured bacterium | reverse complement strand
ACGCGCTCGGCCTGCGGCCTCGCGGACGTCCCGGCCTTGATCGGCCGGCGACCGGCTCGGGCCTGCCTCCCCCCGGCACTGGCCGCCGAGGCGTGCCAGGCAGCCTCGTTCTGGCACCCCGGAGGGGCGTCGCTTTGACAAGCCCCCGCCGGCCGGCTAAATTATCAAGAGATCCCGCGCGGGGCGAGCGCGGGATCAACGCATGTTAGGGGAGATGGAGACGCATGCCCCCGTTTCGGTTTGACAAGTTCACCGTCAAGGCCCAGGAGGCCGTTCAGGCGGCGCAGGCGCTGGCGGATCGGGAGAGCCACCAGCAGATCGAGCCCGAGCACGTCCTGGTCGCCATGCTCCAGCAGCAGGACGGCCTCGTCGGCCCCATTCTGGCCAAGCTCGGGGCCCGGGCCGACACGCTTCGCCGCGAGGCTGAAGCCGAGCTCGGGCGGCTCCCCAAGGTGACGGGGGGCGGCGGCCAGTACATGAGCCCGCGCCTCAAGGCCGTGTTCGACGCCGCCTCGAGCGAGGCGGAGCGCCTCAAGGACGAGTACTGTTCGATCGAGCACCTCCTCGTCGCCCTCGCCCAGGAGAAGGACGGCGCGGCCGCGCGACTCCTCCGGCAAGCCGGGGTGACGCCGGACGCGATCTACCGTGCCCTGATGGGCGTCCGCGGCTCCCAGCGGGTCACCGACCCGAACCCCGAGGCGAAGTACCAGGCGCTCGAGCGCTACAGCCGTGACCTCACGGAGCTGGCCCGGAAGGGGAAGCTCGACCCGGTGATCGGGCGCGACGAGGAGATCCGTCGCGTGATCCAGGTGCTCTCCCGGCGGACGAAGAACAACCCCGTCCTCATCGGCGAGCCGGGTGTGGGCAAGACCGCGATCGTCGAGGGGCTCGCCCAGCGGATGGTCGCCGGCGACGTCCCCGAGGGCCTGAAGGGCAAGCGCCTCATCGCGCTCGACCTCGGCGCCCTGGTCGCGGGGACGAAGTACCGCGGGGAGTTCGAGGACCGGCTGAAGGCCGTGCTGCGCGAGATCACCGAGGCCGAGGGCGAGATCGTCTGCTTCATCGACGAGCTCCATACCCTCGTCGGAGCCGGCGCGGCCGAAGGGGCGGTGGACGCCGCGAACATGCTGAAGCCCGCGCTCGCCCGCGGCGAGCTCAGGTGCATCGGCGCGACCACGCTCGACGAGTACCGGAAGCACGTGGAGAAGGACGCCGCGCTCGAGCGGCGGTTCCAGCCGATCTTCGTCAAGGAGCCTTCGGTCGAGGACACCATTGCGATCCTCCGCGGCCTCAAGGAGAAGTACGAGGTCCATCACGGCGTGAGGATCAAGGACTCGGCGCTCGTGGCGGCCGCCGTGCTCTCCCACCGGTACATCGCCGACCGGTTCCTGCCCGACAAGGCGATCGACCTCATCGACGAGGCCGCCTCACGCCTCCGCATCGAGATCGACTCCATGCCGGCCGAGCTGGACGAGATCGAGCGCCGCATCATGCAGCTCGAGATCGAGCGGGTCTCGCTCGCGAAGGAGACCGACGAGCCCTCGCGGGAGCGGCTCGAGAAGCTCGACCGGGAGCTCGCCGAGCTCAAGGAGCGGTCGATGGGGCTCAAGGCGCGCTGGCAGGCCGAGAAGGAGGCGATCGGCGGGATTCGCAAGGTCAAGGAAGAGATGGACGCCGCGCGGACCGCGATGGCGGACGCCGAGCGCCGGGGTGACCTCAACCGGGCGGCGGAGCTGCGCTACGGGACGCTCCACCAGCTCGAGCGCCGGCTCGAGGCGGAGAACGCCCGGCTGGCCCAGCTCCAGGAGCAGGGGCGCCTCCTCAAGGAGGAAGTGGACGAGGAGGACGTGGCCGAGGTCGTCGGGAAGTGGACCGGCATTCCGGTGACGCGGCTGCTCGAGGGCGAGGTCCAGAAGCTCGTCTCCATGGAGGAGCGGCTCGCCCGGCGGGTGGTCGGACAGGAGCCCGCCCTGCGCGCCGTCGCCAACGCCGTGCGGCGCGCGCGCTCGGGCCTCGCCGATCCGAACCGGCCGATCGGCTCGTTCCTCTTCCTCGGACCAACGGGGGTCGGCAAGACGGAGCTGGCGCGGGCGCTGGCGGAGTTCCTCTTCGACGACGAGCGGGCGATGGTGCGGCTCGACATGTCCGAGTACATGGAGAAGCACACCGTGGCGCGGCTCCTCGGGGCCCCGCCGGGTTACGTCGGGTTCGAGGAGGGTGGCCAGCTCACGGAAGCGGTGCGGCGGCGCCCCTACTCGGTGATCCTCTTCGACGAGGTGGAGAAGGCGCACCCCGACGTCTGGAACGTCCTCCTCCAGCTCCTCGACGACGGCCGGCTCACGGACGGGCACGGCCGGACGGTGGATTTCCGGAACACCGTGGTCATCATGACCTCGAACCTCGGGAGCCACTACTTCCGCGAGATTGCCGACTCGGAGAAGGTGAAGCCGCTCGTGCTCCAGGAGCTGCGGAATCACCTGCGCCCGGAGTTCCTGAACCGGATCGACGAGGTGATCGTGTTCTCGAACCTCGGCCTCGCCGAGATCGCCAAGATCGTCGACATCCAGACCGAGCACCTCCGGACGCGCCTGGCCGACAAGCGCATCGGGCTCGAGCTGCGCGACGCGGCCAAGGCGCTCCTGGCCAAGGAGGGCTTCGATCCGGTGTTCGGCGCGCGGCCGCTCAAGCGGACGATCCAGCGCCGCGTCCAGGACCCGCTGGCGCTCAAGATCCTCGAGGGCGAGTTCGCCGAGGGCGACACCGTCCGGGTGGACGCCCGGGGCGACGAGCTCGTCTTCACCAAGGTCGTCGAGGCCATTCCGGTCTAGCTTGCCCGTTCCCTCTCCCCCGCGGTCCACGGGGGCCGGGCTTCTGGTACGAGTGGGCGCCGGTGATCCCGGCGCGTGCCCGGCACCACGCCGTCATCGCAGCCGCCCTCCGCCTACGCCGGGCCGGCGCAGGGGACGGGGTAGGTGAGGCGGATGGGCACGGCTGGATAGGCGCGGCCTGGGTCGTAACAGGGCGTTCCCTCGATCCAGTAGCCCGTCGGGTCGTCCCAGCCGCCGTCGATCCGCGGGCCGCACCGTCCGGCCGGGCGGCGGCAGACGCCGAAGTGGAGGTGGGGCGT
>CAZDYT010000582.1:0-3136 GCA_964509395.1 uncultured bacterium | reverse complement strand
CCGCCGCGGATCAACAGGTCGAGCATGGGGCGCCCTCCGTGGTGGGCGGGTCGCGGATGCGAAGGGCCGCCGGTGTCGCCACCGACGGCCTTTCGGAGAATTGGCTCCCCGGGCAGGACTCGAACCTGCAACCTCGTGGTTACAAGTGCCCCCGCGTTTCCGCGGGGCTTGGACTATCTCATCCCCATAGGCGGCGTGGCGGCCGCCCGTAGGGGGCGGGCGCTTCCCCCGGCCCGCGGGTCCGGGGTACGACCTTGCGGTCTAGTCTCTGCACGGTCCTCCACCCCGCGACAGCGTGGAGGCTTCGCTCAGGGTTCCCGTGTCCCCCACCGGGGTGGGAGAGGTAGGCTCCCCTGAATTCGCCCGCTGTTCCATCCCGCCTTTCGGCCGGGACGCTGCCTTCCCGACAGCCACTCGCTCTACCGGTTGAGCTACCGGGGAACGGCGCTATTGTACCCGCCCTCCTCCGCCGAGACAAACCCGCCCCGCACGCGTCAGGCGCGTGACGCTCGCCGCCGCCCAGCCGTTGGCCTCATCCCGCTTGCACCCCCCAAAGAACTCCCGGTGGCCGCGCCCGGGGTGGCATGATGGGTGGTGTCGGGACCGCCGGACGCTCCGCTTCGGTCCCGAGAGTCGCGCGTCGCGCGTCGGAGGTGCGGAGATGCAGCGCATCCAATCGCTCACCGCAGCCGTCGCCTTGGGCGTGGTCCTCGTGGGGGCCGGCCTCTGTGCCGCCGACCCCAAGCAGGGGCCCGCGCAGGTGGTGGAGGGGGCCAAGAAGATCGGCCAGGGCGTCGAGGAGACGGCCAAAGGGATCGGCAAGACCGTGGTGGAGGGCGCCAAGGAGGTAGGCAAGGAAGCCAAGCCGGTCGCGGACAAGCTCCACGACCGCGCGAAGGGGTTCGGCGAGGCGCTCTGGGACGGGATGAAGGACGTCGGCCGGGCGATCTCCAACGCCTTCACGGGGAAGTAACCCGCGGCGGCCCCCGCCCGGGCGGCGGCGCCTCACATCTCCCTGCGCCCCTCCAGGGCCCGCGCCAAGGTCACCTCGTCCGCGTACTCGATGTCTCCGCCGACCGGGAGCCCTCGCGCGATCCGCGTCACGCGGACGCCGAGCGGGCGCAGGAGCTTCGCCAGGTAGATCGCCGTCGCCTCGCCCTCCACGTTCGGGTTCGTGGCCAGGATCACCTCGCGCACCCGCTCGGCCTCGAGCCGCTTGAGGAGCTCCCGCACCTTCAGCTCGTCGGGGCCGATCCCGTCGAGCGGCGAGAGCGCCCCGAGCAGCACGTGGTAGCGCCCGCGATACTCGCCGGTCCGCTCCATGGCCAGAAGATCGTTCGGTTCCTCGACCACGCAGAGAAGGCCGACATCGCGCCCCGGGTCCGCGCAAATGCGACAGGGATCCGCGTCGGTGACGTTGAAGCAACGGGAGCAGTGCAGCACGCGCGCCTTGAGCTCGCTCAAGGCCTCGGCGAGCTCCCGCACCGCGCCCTCGGGCTGCTTGAGCAGATGGAAGGTGAGCCGCTGAGCCGTCTTCGGGCCGATACCGGGAAGGCGCTGCAGCGCCTCGATGAGGCGCCCGACGGCCGGGGGATGATAGCTCACCCGCGGGAGGCTAGAAGAGCCCGGGGAGTTTCCCGCCGATCCCGCCGGCGACCTTCGACATCTCCGCAGCCACCAGCTCACGGGCCTTCCGCAGCGCCTCGTTGACGGCCGCGAGCACGAGGTCTTCCAGCATCTGCGGGTCGTCGGGGGTGATGACCTCCCGGTCGATCTTGATCGAGAGGACCTCCTGATTCCCGTTGGCTTCGACCACGACCATCCCGCCGCCCGCGGAGGCCTGCACCTTCCGCTTCGTGACCTCCTCCTTGAGCGCCTCGAGTTGGGCCTGGAGCTTCTGGGCCTCCTTGACGAGGTTCCCGAATCCCTTCATGTCCCCTCTCCGCCTTCGGGCGACGGCTCCCCCGCCTCGGCCGGCCCCCGCTTCGCGGTGCGCCTCACCGGCCGCACGGCGGTCACCTCGCCGTCGAAGAGCTCCACGGCGGCCTGCACCGCCGGGTGATTGGCCACGGACGCGCTCGGGCTCCCGGGCGCCGCTGCCGCCGAAAAGACGACCTCCCGCACGTCCGGGCGCACGCGCCGGGCCGCGTCCAGGACGAGCTCGCGGTTGCCGCGCTCCCGCACCTGATCCTGGGTGAAGGCGTTGCCGTTGGGCACCGCCACGGTCAGCCGCCCGTCTTCGTCCGACACGACCTCGGCTTCCGCGAGGAGGTGCCCCAGGGTGGGACGAACCCGCGCGATCTCGGCGACGATGCGGGCCCACACGTCCCGGCTCGCGTCCGAGACCCCGCCCGGCGCCGACGCGGGCGGCCGGGCGGGAGCCGCCGGAGCCCGGACGCTCGCGGGCGCGAGGCGTGGCCCTTCAGCGGGCGCAGGGCGCGGCGCTCCGGGCAGCAATCCCGGGGCGGCGGGGGGCGCGACAGCGGCATCGAGCAGCTCGGCCTGCCGCGGCGCGGCCGACTCGGCGGGGGCCGGACCGTAGCCCCGGAGCTGGGTCTCGGCGCGCTCGAGGCGCTCGAGCAGGCCCTCGATCGCCTGCGCATCGGGGCGCTGGCAGAGGCGAACCACCGCCACCTCGAGGTCGACCCGCGGGTGAGGCGACTTCCGCATCTCCACCTCGGCGTCGAGGAGGCCCTTCACCAGCAGCAAGAGGTCCTCCGTCCCCGCGGCGCCGAGCTGCCGGAGCCGCTCGGCCTCGTCGGCCGTCACCCCGCGCGGGGCTTCCCCGTGGACCGTGACGAGCAGGGCACGCCGAAGCAGTTCCATCGCGTCCTGGCAGAGGAGGCCCACGTCGAGCCCTTCGGCCGCGGCGCGATCGATGCGACCCAGCGCAGCGCCGGCATCGCGGCGCGCGAGCGCGCTCGCCAGGGCCCAGGGAGCCTCGGCGCCCCCGCTGCCCAGGAGCTCCCGGACCGTCTGCGCCGCCACCCGCCCCTCGCCGTACGCGAGCGCCGTGTCGAGCAGCGAGAGCGCGTCCCGGAGGCTCCCCTCCGCCGCGCTCGCGATCAGGCCGAGGGCCTCGGGCTCGACAGAAAAGGTCTCGCCAGTCCGGGTCGCCTCCTCCCCGAGAATCCAC
>CAZDYT010000581.1:0-3138 GCA_964509395.1 uncultured bacterium | reverse complement strand
GGAGGGCCGTCCGGCCGGGGAGCATGGGCTGGGCGACGTGGTTCCCGCCCGCCGAGTGGCCGGAGACGAAGATCCGCTCCGGGTTACCCCCGAACGAGCCGGCGTGCCCGTAGAGCCAGGCGATGGCCGCGCGGCACTGCCGGACCAGCTCGTCCATGTCCACGGCGGGGATGAGGGCATAGTTCAGGACGACGGTGGCCGCGCCGGCGGGCTGAAAGGCGCGCGCGACGAAGCTGAAGTCGGCCTTGTCGAGGGCCCGCCAGTAGCCGCCGTGGATGAACACCTGGATCGGTGCCGGCCGGGGGCCGGCGGCCGGGAACACGTCCAGGGTCTCCCCGGCGTTCGGCCCGAATCGGAGATCGAGCCGGCAGGGGAGCGTGCGGCGCGTCGCCTCGCTCGCCTTCGGGTAGCGGGCGAGGTAGTCGGCGAAGTCCGCCACCTTGCCGCGGTTGTCGTACTCGCGGTCGAGTGCCTTCTGGTCGTAGTCCCGGAAGATCGGTGAGCCCATGGTCTCCCTCGCGCGGTGTTGGGTCAGAGCTGTTTCCGGAGAAACTCCGCTTTCGCCATGCGACGCTGGATCGCCGCCACGTGCCGCGCGTAGCCGCGGCTCGTCGAGCCCGGGTGCCACGCGGTGGGGTTGGGCAGGCTCGCGGCGAGCTGCGCCGCCTCGTCTTCCGTGAGATCGGCGGCCGCTTTCCCGAAGTACCGCCGGCTCGCCGCCTCCGCGCCGTAGATCCCCGGGCCGAACTCGACCACGTTGAGGTAGAGCTCGAGGATCCGCCGCTTGCCGAGCGAGCGCTCGAGCTGCCAGGTCAGGATCGCCTCCCGGAGCTTGCGGAGCGGGTTGCGGGAGGGGGAGAGCCAGAGGTTCTTGGCGAGCTGCTGCGTGATGGTCGAGGCGCCCCGGGGGGGCTCCCGCTCCTCGAGGGCCTCCCCCAGCGCCGTCTTGATCTCCGAGAGCTCGAAGCCGTGGTGCGAGAAGAAGTTGATGTCCTCCGCGACGAGCACGGCGCGCTTGAGGTGGGGGGAGACGCTCCCGTAGGGGGTCCAGGCCCAGGCGACCCGCTCGTCGCGTCCCGCCGCCCGCTGCTGCCGCCGGTAGTGCTCGATGAAGGCGGTCGTCGTCGGGTTCCGCCGGGCCAGCGCGGCGACGGCGGGCCACGTCCAGGCCGCGTACCCGATCGTGAGCCCGAGGACCAGGAGCGCGATCCAGAGGAGTGTCCGAGCGCGCCGCCAGGCACGGCGTCGACGCGCGCTCACCCTGCCCGCACGCTCCCCTGGTCCACGTGGGCCGGCTTCCTGACCCCGATCGGCGAATTCTCGGTACCCTCGACGGGCCGCGGGGCCTGTCGCCGCCTTGCTCCGCTCGCGCGCAGCCTCGCCACCCGTTCGGCCCCTGCCGGAGCCTGCGTCTCCGGCAGGAGTCCGAAGGGGTCCCACTGCGGCTGCGCGCTCGGG
Organism: uncultured bacterium; assembly: GCA_964509395.1. Lineage (GTDB taxonomy): Bacteria > Methylomirabilota > Methylomirabilia > Rokubacteriales > DASRDR01 > CAZDYT01. The sequence goes on along the minus strand of CAZDYT010000581.1, from coordinate 1,680 downwards.
AGCGGCGTGCGGCGCCACCCGCGGCCCGATCGCCCGCCAGGAAACTGCCGATCAGGACTGATCGTCGGGATCCCTCAGAGCGGGAGGGCGTCGCGGCCGTAGAACCAGGCGGTGACGGCGAGGCGCGGCGCGAAACTCGGCAGCACCTCGTGCTCCACGCGCTCGCTCAGGAACACGACCAGGCGATCCAGGACCGGTTCCACGTCGATCGACGCGTCCGCCAGGTACACGCGCAAGAGGCCGCCGTCGTCGGGGCGCCACTGCGGATTGGCGTAATAGGTGGCCGTGACGCGCCGGTTCGAGCGGCCCGGGAACGCATCCCGGTGGCGCCGGTAGCGGGCGCCGCCGCCCGGGTAGCGCGCGAGCTGAAGCTCCGTGCGGTCGAGCCCGAGATAGGCCTCGCGGTTGAGCGCCTCACGGAGGGCCGCGAAGCTCGCGCAGAGGAGTCCGAGCGCCGGCGGCGCCTCGTCGGGGGCGAGCCACGCGATCTCGTCGCCGCGGGTGTCCTTGTCCACGCGGTAGCTCGCGCCCCGGCTCATGCCTGCGGGGCGGAGCCGGCCGGCGCGCGCCAGCGCCTCGAGCTCGCGGTGGAGACCCAGGGCCGGGGCGGCGCCCAGCAGGCCGTCCCGGACGATGACCCCGCCCTCGCCGAGCGCGACGATGTCGGCATCGGTGAGGCCCACGATCCCCGGCGCCGCGACGTCAGTCATGCCAGCCGGGGCACGACGTTCACGGGACGCCGAGGCGGCCGAGGCCCGGGAGCTTCAGCGCCGGGTGTATCACGTCCACGCCGAACGTGAGACCGAGCAGGTTGACCTCGACCCCGTCGTCCCAGCCGACGAGGATGCCGGCGAGGCCGAAGAGCGAGAGCTGGACGCCCGTCCCGCTCGGGGCCAGGCCGGCCGGGGCGCCGGCCGGAAGATAGTCCTTGCCCAGGGCCGTGGGCGGGAGGCGGAGCCGGAGCTCCGGCACCGCGCGGCCCAGGTGCGCGGTGAAGGTGTTGCTGTTCGGACCCGGCCAGGTCCGATAGGTCGTGCGGTACGGGTAGCTCGCGACCGTCGCCTCGACCTTGGCGATCAGCGCATCCACCCCGTCCCCGCGGAGGTCGACCAGGAGCTCCGGCCGGCTCCCGAACCAGTAGTTGTCCGGGCCGGTGCGGTTCACGCGCACGGCCGGCAGGCCGCGGTCCACCCCCCAGCCGATCACCTCGTAGCGGGTGTAGGAGGGCGCCCCGGCGGGCTTCAGCGCGATCCACGTGTGAACGCCGAGGGCGCCCTTCCAGCCGACCGCGCGGGCCGCATAGATCTGGAGCACGGCCTCGGGCGTCGTCGCCGGATCCGGGGCCTGGCCGGAGGCGTCGCGCCGCGCCTGCCGCCAGTGGGGATCGCGCTGGAGGACGGCGCAGCTCACCGCCACCGGGAGGACGAAGGCGGCGACGGCGAGCCATGCGACCGCCCGCCGGAGGCTGCGGTCGCGCCGACCCGCGCCGGCTCCAACCCCGCCCGCCATGCGACCCCTGGCCGTGCTGCGCATCTTCACGTCAGGATACCGCAGCTCCCGGACGCCGTCCCCCCGAGGCCCGCAGGACACCGGTCATCGGCCGATGCGCTCGTACAGGACGTGGCGGCGGTTCTTCGTGTGGGGCCGCACGAGCTGGGGCCAGCGCCCCTGCTCCACGGC
>CAZDYT010000580.1:0-3138 GCA_964509395.1 uncultured bacterium | reverse complement strand
TCCCCGCCGCTGCGGGCGCCGTGGGCGCCCGTTCGCCGCGTCACCCACCCTCCCCCTGCGTGCATTCGTGAATAATGCGCACTAGGAGCCCGGTTCGGTTTACTCCGACACGCGTCGGCGCCCTCCTCTGCGTGACCGTCAGCGCCAGCGGCTGAGGCGGCGGTTCAGGCCCTCGAGGGCGAGCACCACACCGACGGAGAGGAGCGACACCAGCGCCGTCGCCGCGAAGAGCTCGGGCGCCCGGAACGCGTTGGCGAGCGTCGTGAGGAGAAACCCCATCCCGCGGATCCCGCCGAACATCTCGACCACGAGCACGCCGAGCAGACAGAAGACGATGCCGAGCCGCATCCCGGCCAGGACGGCGGGGAGCACCGCGGGAAGGATCACCTTCCGGTAGATCTGCCAGGTGGTGGCGCCCATCGAGCGCGCGACCACGATGGGATGCCGCTCGACGTCGCGCACACCCCCCACCACGAGGAGACAAACCGGGAAAAACCCCTGGAGGGTGCCGTAGACGACCGCAGGCGTCAGACCGAGCCCGAAGATCAAGAGAATCCACGGCAGGATCAGGATCTTCGGGATCGCGTAGAGCGCCACGAGGAAGGGGTTCAGCACGCCGTAGAGGTGCCGCACCGCGCCGATCAGGAGCCCGAACCCGACGCCGAGCGTCACGGAGAGCGCGTAGGCGACCAGGGCCTTGCCGAGGGTCTCGCCGAGGAGCCGCGCGGCCTCCGGCCCGATCGCCGCCACCGCGCGCGCCACCGCCGACGGCGCCGGCACGAAGAGGGGATCCGCCCAGCCGAGCCGCACCGCGGCTTCCCAGAGCACGAGTAGCACCAAGAGCGACCCGATCTGGGCGAGGCGCCGCGCCGTGGCGCTCATCCGGCGCTCCGCGTCCTAGGAGCCTGTCGGAGAAACCGCGCGACTCGCGAACCGCAACGCCTCAAGGTGTTCCGCTCCGCGCGCCGGCTTCGCCGGCGCAACCCCTCCGGGTGACCTAGCCGGCCCAGCGCCGGGCTCGCGCCTCGACGAGCGCCGCGACGCCGTCGACGGCGAGCACGACCCCGAGCGCCACGATGGCCAGCGCCGCGTAGTCGGCCGTCCTCAGGAAGCCGTAGGCGTAGTTGATCAGGTAGCCGAGTCCCCCCCGCGCCCCGAGGACCTCCCCGACGATCACCCCCACGACGGTGAGCGCCAACCCCGCCCGCAGGCCGGCGAGGAGCGTCCCGGTCATCGCCGGCAGGATCACCTTGACGAAGCAGCGCCCCGCCCCGGCGCCCAGCGCGCGAGCCACCCTCAGGAGGTGCCGGTCCACGGAGCGGATCCCGGCGAGGACCGCCAGCACCACCGGGAAGAACCCGAGGAGGACGCCGAAGGCGATCTTCGACGCGGGCCCGAGCCCGAAGAAGAGCATGAGCGAGGGGTACCAGACGACGCTCGGGATCGCGTAGAGGCCGGAGAGGATCGGCTCGTAGATCTCGCCGACGTGGCGCGGGAGCCCGAGGAGGAACCCGAGCCCGAGGCCGAAGCCGACGGCCAGCGCGTAGGCGACCAGCACCTCGACGACGGTGAGCCCGAGGTGCTCGGGCAGGGTGGGATACGCCTCGAGCCGGAGGACGCGACCGAGCGCGGGCAGGATCTTCGAGGGCGGAATGTAGAGGAGCGGGTTTTGCTGCCGGGCCCAGAGCTCCCAGGCACCGAGCGCGAGCACGAGCACCGCCCCGCGCGCGGCCAGGATCCTCATGGGACCGGCTCCGACTCGATCGCCCGGAGGGACTCCTCGCGGATCTCGGCCCAGAGCGCCGCGCGCAGCGCCACGGCTTCCGGACTGGTCAGGTCCCGGGGAGAGGCCAGGTGGACCTCGAAGCTCGCCTTGATGCGCCCGGGCCGCGCGGTCATGACGACGATCCGCTGGGAAAGCACGATCGCTTCCTGCAGGCTGTGGGTGACGAACACCACCGTCTTGCGCGTCTTGGCCCAGATGCCGAGGAGCCACTCTCCCATGAGCAGCCGCGTCTGCTCGTCGAGCGCGCCGAAGGGCTCATCCATCAGGAGGATCGGCGAGTCCAGGGCGAGGGCGCGCGCGATGGCCACCCGCTGCTTCATCCCGCCGGAGAGCTCCCGCGGATAGCGGTTCTCGAAGCCGCGCAGCCCGACCGGCTCGAGAAGGCCCCGGGCGATCTCCCGGCGCCGCGCGCCCGGGACGCCCTGGAGCTCGAGGCCGAACTCGACGTTCTCGAGCGCCGTGCGCCACGGGAAGAGGCCCGGGTCCTGAAAGACCATCGCGACCTTCCGGGGATCCGGGCGGTCGCACGGCTCGCCGGCCACCCGGACCTCCCCGGCGTCCGGCCGCACCAGCCCGCCGACGATCATGAGGAGCGTGGACTTCCCGCACCCCGACGGGCCCAGCACCGTGAGGAACTCCTGGGGCGCGACGCTGAGCGAGATCCTCTCGAGTGCCGGCACGAGCCCGTCCCGCGTCACCCACCGCTTGACGAGATCGCGCACTTCGATGTGGGGTCCCGGCATGGCAAGGATGGTACACGAGAATCGTCCCGCGTCCCACGGGCCAGCGCCTTGACAGGCCCCGGGCCCGCCCGTACACTCCGACCGCCATGCCGCCGCGGTGGCGCGCAATCCTCTCCCGCATCGAGCCGTACGTCCCGCCGCTCCCCCTCGCAGCCCTCGAGGCCGAGGTCGGCCAGCCCGTCATTCGCCTTTCCGCCAACGAGAATCCGATCGGGCCCTCGCCGCTCGCGGTCGAGGCGATCCGCGCGGAGATCTCCCGTATTCACCTCTACCCCGACGGGGGCGCCCCTGCGCTGCGCGCGGCCGTGGCCGACGCGCTCGGCCTCCGACCCGAGAACCTGCTCTTCGGCAACGGCGGCGACGAGATCCTCACGCTCGTGGCCCGAGCGCTCCTCGAGCCGGGGGACGAGGTCGTCGTTCCCGACCCCGCCTTCGAGCCCTACACGACGACCGCGCTGCTGGCCGGCGCCACGGTCGTGCGGAGCCCACTCAAGGACTACCGCATCGACCTCGACGACGTCCTGGCGCGCGTCGGGCCCCGGACGAAGCTCGTCTGCCTGTCCAGCCCCCACAACCCGACCGGGACGGCGCTGGGCCGCACCGCGTGGG
>CAZDYT010000579.1:0-3142 GCA_964509395.1 uncultured bacterium | reverse complement strand
ACCCTATCCGCCCGTCACTCCCCCAACATTTTGTGGGAGGCCTGAACGGTTACTCCGTTTGTAGAGCTCCTTGGCACCCGGTATCGAACCCTGGTTCGTGCTTATCGACGGTCGCCACCTCACACGGAGGATATTTCGAGGATCGTAGCCGCGTTCGACGAGACGCTGTGTAAGCGGATGGAGGAGCGATGGTGGAAGAATGCGGCCTTTGGAGAGAAGCGTGCATTGTTGGAAGCGGGTGTGAAGGCATTCTTGCGTGGTGATGAGGAGGGAGCAATTCACTGCATCAAGACCCTACTTCCAGAGATCGAGGGCATCCTCCGGATGCTGTATCTCTCTGAAACTGGACGTGGCTCCAAGGTGAAGGCAGCGGATCCCGTGGATCATATTATCCAGAAAGGGCGCAAGGCCGCTGGCTCGCCACACTCTCTACTACTTCCCGATGTCTTTTTGCGCTACCTTAAGGAAGTATTCTTCGCCGAGTTTAACCTCGAAACTGGCAAAGTCATTCTGTCTCGACACAGTTCGAGCCACGGCGTCGCGAGACCGGAAGACTATACGCAGGTGAGGGCCCTCCAGGCAATCCTCGTTCTCGACCAAATTGCTTTCTATACCTGACAAGCCCTCGGCGCGAATCAGGATGCCTTAGGCATTGCCTTAGGCAGCATCCTGGACTACCCGCTGCGCCGGCCGTGGGCCGATGGCTTGACGGCGCTGCGGCTCCAGCCGCTCGAGCTGCTGGAGAAGTTGGCCGCCTTGGTGCCCGCGCCCCGGACCCACTGGCTGACGTATCACGGCGTCGCGGCCGGGGCCGTCCCGCCGCCCGCTCACCCCGCCGGCTCGGCCGGAGTCCTGCCCACCCGCCCGGGGCCGCCGGGGCCAAGCGCTGCGGAGGCGCCCGGGCCGGGCTCCCGAGGCCGCCGTCAGAGGCCGCGGCTCCATCCGCTGGCTCGCTCGGTCGGGATCGGATATGCTTGGCGCGCCTGGTGGCGCCGGGGGAGGGGCGCGGTCCCGCAAGAATAGCGCCTGGACCGCCTACGTTCCCCGCAAGGATAGCGTTTGGAGCGCCTACGTTCGTGCTGCGGATCGATCGGATCGCCTATACGCTCAGGAACCAGCCGATCTAGTACCAGCGGAGCGTGGGCCGCGGCGGGGACGTCCGGTACTTCGTGCAACTGCGCTGACGCGGAGAGGATCGCCCATGCAGGCCATTGGGTTCATCGGGCTCGGCGCCATGGGGCGGCCGATGGCCAAGAACGTGCTGAAGGCGGGTTTCACCCTGCGGGTCCACGACATCGTGCCCGACGCTGTACGGGAGCTCGTCGTGCTGGGGGCGGAGGCCCGCCCGTCCCCCAGGGAGGTGACCCGCGACGCGGATGCCGTGATCACCATGCTGCCCGACTCGCCTGACGTTCTGGGCGTGCTGCTTGGGCCGGACGGCGTCGTGCAGGGAGCCCGACCGGGGACGCTCGTGATCGAGATGAGCACGATCGACCCGGCCACCACGCGGAACCTTGCCGAGGCGGCCTCGGCGAACGGGGTGAGGTTCGTGGACGCCCCGGTCGGCCGGACGTCGGCCCACGCGGCCGCCGGCACGCTGTTCATCATGATCGGCGGCGCACCCGAGGACGTGAAGGCCGCCGAACCGCTCTTGCGGACGATGGGCACAGACTTGGTCCACTGCGGGCCGCCGGGGATGGGCGCGACGATGAAGGTTGTCAACAACTACCTCTCGTGCGCCTCGGCGGTCCTCACCGCCGAATGCCTTGTGCTCGGGGTCAAGGCGGGGCTCAGTCTCGAGACCATGCTCACGGTGCTGACGAGCACCGCGGCCAAGACGGCGCATCTCGAGATGACTTACCCCGCGAAGGCGTTCCGCGGGGACTTCACACCCGGGTTCCTAATCGACCTCGCCCACAAGGATCTCGGGCTGGCGTTGCGGCTGGGCGCCGAGCATCGCGTGCCGCTCTCGATGGGAGCCGTGGCCCGGGAGGTGTACTCGGCTGCGCGTGCCCGGGGCAAGGGACGCCTGGACCACACGGGGGTCGTGACGGTGCTCGAGGAGTACGCCGGAGTCGAGGTCAGGGATCGCGAACACCGAGAGAAGAGGGGGTAGCGCGATGTCGACGATGACGCGTCGGGCTTTTCTACGTGCGGCCGCGGCGATCGGCGGGTACACGGCACTCGGGGGGCTGCCGCCCCGGGACGCATCGGCGGTGACCGACGCCGACCTCGCCCCGTACCTCAAGGCCAAGCTCAACTGGAAGCAGGTGGCGGGCGAGTCTATCACGGTCCTCATCACCCCCGCCTACTACTTCGGGATCTTCCGCCAGTTCACGCCGCAGTTCACGGCGCTCACTGGGATCACCGTCACCTACGAGACCATCCCGCCCAAGGAGAACCGCGAGAAGGCGGTGCTGGACCTGGGGGCCAAGACCAGCAACTACGCGACGCACACCGCCGACCCGATGTACCTGCCCCTCTACGTGGCCAACAAGTGGATCGAGCCCCTCGATCGGTTCCTCGAGGACCCGAGCCTGACCGACAAGGCATGGCTCGACCTCGGGGACATCGTGCCGCTCTGGCGCGAAGCCGACACCGTCGACGGCAAGCTCTACGCCATGCCGATGGAGGGAGAGGCGACGATCCACTTCTACCGCTCGGACCTCTACAAGCAGGCAGGCGTCAAGGTGCCGGACACCCTGGAGGAGTTCAAGGAGACAGCGCGGAAACTCCACAAGCCCGACCAGAAGCTCTACGGCTTCGCCCTCCGTGGATTCCGGGGCCCTGGGCAGAACGCGTACATCTGGCCGTCGCTCTTCCGGACCTGGGGGGGCCAGTGGTTCGACGCGAAGGGCCAGCCGGCGGTCAACAGCGAGGCGGGGGTGAAGTCGCTGGAGTGGTACGTGGAGATGAACCGGAGCTTCGCGCCGCCAGGGGTGGAGAACTGGAACTGGCCCGAGCTGATGGAGGCCATGGCGCAGGGGACGCTGGTCCAGTACATCGACGGGAACCCGGCCGCGGCCATCATCGAGAACCCCGCCCGCTCCAAGGTGGTGGGCAAGGTGGGTTACGGGCGCTGGCCTAAGGGGCCCACGGGCAAGCGCGTGACCAGCATCTGGAACTGGGCCTACCCCATCAA
>CAZDYT010000578.1:0-3147 GCA_964509395.1 uncultured bacterium | reverse complement strand
TGGCGGACAGAAGGCAACCGCCTCGAGCCGGTAGCCCAGACGGTGTTGAAAGCAGCACGGGCGCCGAGGTGGCTTGCCTCGACGCCCGCGGGCCGGTCCATGCCTTGCCACGCCCTGCCGCCTGCACGGCAACCATTCGTGTCCCGGCGGCAGGTAAGGCAACCCCTGTACTACTGGGTTCCTGGTGCCAGATCGCCCCGGTCGGCACGCTTCCAGTTGGCCCCCGAGGCCACCGGCCAAGACCCCAAGGAACACGGGGATTCGCGGGATGCATGGCTGCGCGATTCCTCACACCATCGGCAACGGATGCAGCAAGCCTCGGTCGATCAGGCCCCGGAAGTGGCTCGACACGCTCGCGGCCAGCGCGCGGTCACGAACGAGGAGGCCGACCTCGATGTTGCGGTCGAGGGCGGCCTCGGTGAGGTTCGCCGAGGTCACGAAGACCGCCTCGTCGTCGACCACGAGGGCCTTGGCATGGAGGATGCCTGCGGGACCCTCCGACTCGAGCGCACGAGGGTCGTAGTAGACCCTCGGCCGGGACGAGCCGGGCCAATCCGTCCCCCAGAAGCGGTCCGCAAACCTCCGCACGAGCTGTTCAGCGGCAGTCGTATCGCCCCTCTTGCGTTGGATGTTCAGCAGCAGCGTGACGCGAAGCTCGGATCTCGCATCCATGCGACGCGCCAGAACCTCGAACGCCCTGGGTCCGTCGAGGAAGGCATAGGTGCTCGCCCAGACCGAGCGCTCCGCCGAGCCGAGCAGCTCCTCGTAGACGCGCCGGGTGTCGCGGGCGTGCAGGCCCGGCACCTCGGGACCTGACCATACGAGGTCCGGCCTTGGCGTCCGGGCAGTCGCCTCCTCGACGGTCCGGATCCAGGCTGCGATAGCCGACCCAGAGATCCCCAATTGCTCCAGCTCGAGCAGGGCCGCAGCGACATCCTCGCCACCTTCGATGCCATAGCGCCCGCCGCTCGCCGGAGCGGCATGGTGCGCCTCGTCGAGTATGAGGAGGCTTCCTGGCAGCAGCGGCCCGAGCCATTCCCGCATCGGGTCCGCGTAAGTCGGGTCGATGAGGAGGTTGTGCGAGACCAGGAAGCGGCTGTGCGTGCGCCAGGGATTCACGCCGAACCCGCGTTCGCGGCGCATCTTCGTCAGGTAGGCGCGGTCGAGAATCTCGAACACGAGGCCGAAGCGCTCCTCGAGTTCAGCCTTCCACTGTTCGAGGACAGAAGGCGGCGCCGCGACGACGATGGTCTTCGCCTTCTTGCGCAGGAGCAGCTCGCGCGCGATCAGCCCCGCTTCGATCGTCTTGCCGAGCCCCGTGTCGTCGGCAATGAAGAGGTTGACGCGCGGAAGACGGAGCGCCTTGCGGAGAGGCTCCATCTGGTAGGGGTCGATCTTGATCCCGGCGCGGAACGGCGCCTGGAATAGGTTCGGGTCGGTGGCTGTGACGCAGTTCCAGCGCAGCGTGTGGAGGAACGCTGCGAACTGGCGCGGGGCGTCGAAGCCCTTGGCGGCCAGGTCCCTCCAGCCCTCTTCCTGCAGGATCTGGCGGTCAAGTTCATAGTCCCAGAAGACGTCCAGGGACTGCCCCTGGGCGTCGTCGTCCGCGCAGGCCAGTCTGACCAAGGATGAGTGGCCGGGAGCCGTGGACTGGACCACCTCCTCGACCAGCCACCCCCTGGAGCGTACCTGGACCAACTCGCCCGCCTCTGGCGCACGCTCAGGCAGCGATCGGTTTGCCGTCGGAGCGATCAAAGGGACCGTCCTCCTACGATCCACGTAGGTGAGAGCCGTCGTTCATGGCTTTGTCAGCAACCTGAGTCATCTTGACGACAGCCGACCACGCACTGGGGCATGTAGAGCTGGTCTCCCTTCTTCCCCTGGGCGCTGGCTAACCGGCCGGGGGGGTACTCGTAAACTTCGCCCGAGGATGCCCTTCGAGCGGCTCAGGTCGACCGACTCGCCGAGCCGGCTCCTTGTGGAGCGCCAGCCGGGCGTAATCCTTGGGCTCGATCTCATGACCTATTGGGGAACCTGTTGGGGAACCTGCTCGGCCATTCTATACCGTGGGCCGTGTCGCAAAGGATCAGGTTTGCGACAGGTCCCATCCGGCCCGCAGAAGCGCGGCACGGGACTTCCCGAGGAGATTGTGACGCAATTCACAAACTGACACGGAAATCGTGCTAGGCTTTTGGTGTTTAACGCTGTGGTGGGCAAGATCTTCCCGAACGGCGAACCGCCGTTCACCCGTCTCGGTTACCGCCTCGGGCGGTGGTACCTCCGCCGACGCTACGGGCGGAAGACGTGATCCGCCGGGCCGGTCGATCACGATGAACGGTCAGTTCGGTACGGGAAGGTCGGCGACGGCTACATCGAGTGCCGTCGTGTGGTGCCGATCTCGCATCTCCAGCCTACTCGCACGAAGGCGCGGGACCTGGCCCTCCTGTGCTCCAACTGCCACCGGATGGTCCATCGCCGCCGCCCTTGGCTATCGTTGATCGATCTGGCTTCCCTCGTTGCCGATGATCTTCGACGGTAGGCCGATCGATCAGATCGGCGACGACGAGATTCTCCGACTCGTCGAGAACCACATCGCCGAGCGGCGACACCTGGAGCTCAAGGCCACGGTAAACCACCACGACGACGAGGATCGCCTTGAGGCCCTACTCGACATCAGTTCGCTTGCCAATGGCGGCGGCGGCTACATCTTCATCGGCATCCGTGACGACGGCAGGGGCCGCGCCCAGGTGTTCATCGATCCGGGGGACACGGCTCGGATCGAGCGTTCCATACGTGATCTCTGTCTCGAACATATCCGAGACCGTATCGACGGCTTGGAGGTTCGGGCACGTAGTGTAGAGGGTCGCCGATTGGTAATCGTGCGCGTACCCGTGAGCGCACGGACCCCTCACATGGTGACATTCCAAGAGGGCACGCATTTTTGGTCTCGGTACGAGGACGGCAAGCGAACGATGACCTATGCGGAAATCCGAGCGGCCTTCACGGAGGACTCGCTGGGCCGCCGTCTGATCGCAATTGAGGAGGCGGTTGGACGGGTCGCCCACGGTCAGAGAGACGGCCGTCAGGAACTTCTACAACTCATTCAAGCAGGAGATCCGCAGGCCCGCCTGACGGCGCGGTCGGGTG
>CAZDYT010000577.1:0-3154 GCA_964509395.1 uncultured bacterium | reverse complement strand
ATCCACCAGGGCGAGGGGATCAACCACTGGTTCCACGCGACGGAGATGAACCGCGCAGCGTATCTGCCGCTCATGCTCACCGGCAACATCGGCCGGCCCGGGGCCGGGTGCCACACGTGGGCGGGGAACTACAAGGCCGCCCTCTTCCAGGGCTCGCCCTGGACCGGTCCGGGGTTCAAGGGGTGGGTGGCGGAGGATCCGTTCGAGCCCAACCTGGATCCGAGCGCGCCGGGGAAGGCCGTCAAGGCTCACGCCTACACCAAGGACGAGGAGCCCGCGTACTGGAATCACGGCGACCAGGCCCTGATCCTCGACACGCCGAAGTTCGGCCGCCGGAACTTCACCGGCGAGACGCACATGCCGACCCCGACCAAGGCGATCCTGTTCAGCAACGTCAACCTCATCAACAACGCGAAGTGGGCGTACGGGATCATCAAGAACGTGAACCCCAACGTCGAGATGATCGTCGCCATCGACATCCAGATGACCGCCTCCATCGAGTACGCGGACCTGGCGCTCCCGGCCAACAGCTGGCTCGAGTTCGAGCATCTCGAGATCACGGCGAGCTGCTCGAACCCGTTCCTCCAGATCTGGAAGGGCGGCATCTCGCCCGTGTTCGACAGCAAGGACGACGTGACGATCCTGGCCGGCCTCGCGAAAGCCCTGAGCGAGCTGACCGGCGATCGCCGCTTCGCCGACTACTTCAAGTTCGCGCTCGAGCGACGGCCGGAGGTCTACATCCAGCGCCTGCTGGACACCTGCACGACGACCGAGGGGTACCGGCTCGCCGACATCATGGCGGGCAAGTACGGCCCGCCGGGCGGGGCGCTGATGCTCTTCCGAACGTACCCCCGGATCCCCTTCTACGAGCAGGTCCACGACTCGGAGCCCTTCCACACCGACACGGGGCGCCTTCACGCCTACGCCGACGTCCCCGAGGCCATCGAGTACGGCGAGAACTTCGTCGTGCACCGGGAGGGGCCCGAGGCGACCCCGTACCTGCCGAACGTCATCGTGAGCGCCAACCCCTACATCCGGCCCGAGGACTACGGCATCCCGCCCACCGCCGAGCATTGGGACGAGCGCACGATCCGGAATCTGAAGATGCCCTGGAGCCAGGTGAAGGGCACGAAGAACTTCCTCTGGGAGAAGGGGTTCCAGTTCTACTGTCTGACGCCGAAGACGCGGCACCGGGTCCACTCGAGCTGGTCGAACGTGGACTGGCACATGCTCTACGACTCGAACTTCGGAGACCCCTACCGCCTGGACAAGCGCGCGCCCTCGGTCGGCGAGCACCAGCTCCACATGAACCCCCAGGCGGCCCGGGACCTCGGGATCAACGACGGCGACTACGTCTACGTGGACGCGAACCCCGCCGACCGCCCGTACCTCGGCGCCGACCCCAAGGATCCGTTCTACCGGGTGTCGCGCTGCATGCTCCGGGTGAAGTACAACCACGCCTACCCCTACAACGTCGCGATGATGAAGCACGCCCCGTTCATCGCCACGGAGAAGAGCGTCCGGGCGCACGAGACCCGGCCCGACGGCCGGGCGCTCTCGGAGAACACGGGGTACCAGGCCAACCTCCGCTACGGCTCCCAGCAGTCGGTGACGCGCAACTGGCACATGCCCATGCACCAGACCGACACGCTGTTCCACAAAGCCAAGGTGTTCATGGGCTTCGTCTTCGGCGGCGAGGCCGACAACCACGCGCTGAACACGGTCCCCAAGGAAACCCTGGTGCGGATCACCAAGGCCGAGGACGGCGGCCTCGGGGGGCGGGGGATCTGGAAGCCCGCCACCAGCGGGTTCACGCCGGCCAACGAGAACGCCATCATGAAGCGCTACCTCGCCGGCGAGCTGTATCAGCACGATTGAGCCGGGGCCATGGAGGAGCGAAGAGGGGCCGCAATGGTGGGGAAGCGGATCGAGCCGGACGACCCGATGGAGCTCCGCGGCGTCGCGGTGCCCGGGACGCCGGAGGCGCTGCGGGAGATGGCCTACGTCTTCGCGGAGGAGTTCGCCCGCCTCGGGTTCGACGAGGCGCGGCTGCTCCGGCTCTTCCGGACCCCCTTCTACGGCGGCCTCCACCGTGCCTACCGGGCTCTCGGGGAGCCCGCGGTGCGCGCGATCATCGCGGAGTGCGTCGGGGTGTGGGGCCACGGGCGGCGGACCGCCGACGCCCCGTCCCGAGGCGGAGCCTGAGCCATGCCCTCGGTCCCCAACTGGCAGCTCGGCCGTCCGATGCAGTACCCTTACGAGGCGGCGTTCCCGGAACGGCAGTTCGCCTTCGTCTTCAACATCAACCGGTGCATCGCCTGCCAGAGCTGCACCATGGCGTGCAAGTCCACCTGGACCTTCTCGAAGGGCCAGGAGCAGATGTGGTGGGCGAACGTGGAGACCAAGCCCTACGGCGGCTACCCGATGTTCTGGGACGTGAAGCTCCTCGAGCTCCTGGAGCGGGCGAACCCCGAAGGCAAGGGATGGACGGGGCGTCCGACCGGCGACGCCGGGGCGCCGTACGGCCGATTCGAGGGCCGGACCGTCTTCGAGGCCGAGCGCATGCTCACCCCCGACAGCGCGCGCGTGCTCGGCTACCTCCCCGGCGACGAGGAGTGGAACTCCCCGAACATCTACGAGGACAACCCCGTGGGCCCGCCGGGGAAGCCCTTCGAGTGGCACCAGACCGGCGCCGCGCTCCCGGAGCACCAGACCTGGTTCTTCTACCTCGCGCGCATCTGCAACCACTGTACCTATCCCGCCTGTCTGGCCGCGTGCCCCCGCAAGGCGATCTACAAGCGACCCGAAGACGGCATCGTCCTCATCGACCAGAAAGAGTGCCGCGGCTACCGGAAGTGCGTCGAGGCGTGCCCCTACAAGAAGTCGATGTACCGGGGGAACACCCGCGTCTCCGAGAAGTGCGTCGCTTGCTACCCACGCATCGAGGGGAAAGACCCGGAGTCCGGGGGCAAGCCGATGGAGACGCGCTGCATGGCGGCCTGCATCGGTCAGATCCGCCTGCAGGGGCTCGTCAAGATCGGCCGCGACGGGACGTGGGCCGAGGACCGGCAGCACCCCATCTACTACCTGGTCCGCGTCGCCAAGGTGGCCCTGCCGCTCTATCCCCAGTTCGGGACGCAGCCGAACGGCTACT
>CAZDYT010000576.1:0-3162 GCA_964509395.1 uncultured bacterium | reverse complement strand
CTGCACCGGGGCGGCTATCTGGTCATGGTCGTGAGCATCGGCCTCATCGCGGCCGGCGTGAGCTTGCTCGCCGTCGGCTGGGCGACCGTCTATCGCGGACGGGGGACGCTGGTGACCGGCGGTATCTATCGCTACGTCCGGCATCCCCAGTACCTGGGCCTGATCGTGATCGTCCTCGCCTTCAACGTCCAATGGCCGACCCTGCCGACGTTCCTGATGGCTCCCGTGCTCGTCGTCATGTACGTCCGCCTGGCTCGACGCGAGGACCGAGAGCTGGCGGCCTTGTTCGGCCGGGCCTTCCTCGATTACTCGGCCCGGACGGCGGCCTTCATCCCGGCATTCGGGCGGGCCGGTCGGCAGGTTCCGGGCATCGTTGGCAAACGAACAGTCCGACGGGAGGAGGCTCCATGAAGGTCGGGTGGATGCTTGCGGGAAGCGTTATCGGTATGCGCCTGCTCGGCGTTGGAGGCGAGGCGCAGCCCCGAGCGGCCGCGAAGGAGTTCGCGCTGACCGCTCGGGTGACCGAGATGCGCCTCGCGTCAGGCGAGACGGTGGCGGCCTGGGGGTATAACGGCCAGGTTCCAGGTCCGGAGATCCGGGTCAAGGAAGGCGAGCGGGTCCGGATCGTGTTCAAGAACGAGTTGCCAGTGCCGACCTCGGTGCACTGGCACGGGGTCGAGGTGCCGTGGACCATGGACGGGCCGCCGGGGATCAACCAGAAGGCGGTGGCACCCGGGGAGACGTTCGTCTACGAGTTCGTGGCCAAACCGGCGGGGACCCGCTTCTACCACAGCCACGGGTCGGGTCAGCGGGATGAGGCGACCCAGATGGACATGGGGCTCTACGGGGCGTTCATCATCGAAGGCAAGAAGGAGCCCCGGTACAACCGCGAGTACACGGTGATCCTGTCGGAGCGGCCCGCGGCCCTGATGGCCGGCCCCTCGGCTCCCGCGGGCGGCCACGCCATGCCGGGTTCCGCCCCGCAGCCGGCTCACGGGGGCGCGCCCTCGGGCCCGGATGCCATGGGCGACGCCTTCTTCATGAACGGCAAGAGCTGGCCGGCTACTGAGCCGTTGAAGGTCAAGAAGGGGGAGCGGGTGCGGATTCGGTTCATCAACGCCGGGTCGACGTCGTTGCACCCGATGCACCTGCACGGGCACACATTCAAGGTCGTCAGCGCGGACGGCAACTGGCTTCCCGCAGGGATCCGAAGGGACGTTGTACCGGTCACGCCCGGCGAGCGGTACGACATCGAGTTCGTCGCCAACAACCCGGGCGTGTGGCTTCTGCACTGCCACGAGCTGCACCACATGGATGCGGGGATGGCGGTGCTGGTCCAGTACGAGGGGTATGAACCCGTCGAAAAGGCGGCGCCTGCGCATGGATCCCCGATGAAGCAGTAGTTACGCAGAGGAGGAGAAATGATGGCGACCCTCCAGAGATTCCTGGGAGGGATCATGAGCGCCAGCGGGGGGGTTGTCGCCTCGCTCTGCTGCGTCCTACCCCTGGCCGTTGTCCTGCTGGGTCTGGGCAGCGGTGCCTTCATGGCCACCACGATGAAGTACACGCCCATCTTCGTGCCCTTCGGCGTGATGAGCGTGAGTGCTGGATTCTACCTGTACTTCAGCGAACAGCGGCGATGCGCACGCGAAGGGTGCCGGATGGTGGGCCGCGCGTGGAACCTCGCGGTCCTCGGTGTGTCGGCCCTCCTTGTCGCGGCAGCCGTCTTTTTTAGCTTTGCTCCCCGGCTCGCTTCCGACCTCTTGATGTGGGCGACCGCCGACCAGAGCACGCCCGCACCGCCGCCCATGGACATGCCCATAGGTCCGACTCGCTGAGGGGAGAGCTGGCTTGTATGAAGCGCCGAATGTTCCTCCAAATCCTTCCCGGTATCTGGCTCGCACTCCAGCCGACAGTCGCAGGGGCGGCGGAACTGACCGTCGGGCATCTGCGCATTGAAGGCATGACCTGAGGCGGCTGAGCCTATCTGGCTAAGCGGGCCCTGGAAGGGCTCAAAGGAGTCCGGAAGGCCGAGGTGAGCTTTTCTCGAGGCGAAGCCGTCGTCACGTATGAGGAGGGGGCCGTCACCGTCGAGCAGATGAATCAGGCCCTAGCGCGCTACGGGTTCACGGCGACGCTGAAAGAACCAGTGCCCAGGTAGGTGCTCAGGGGCGATATGCCTGAGCTGACGAAAGACCGGGAAGGCCCAAACTGTTTAGGCCCGACGACGCATTTTCGGGTAGGAAGGCGATGAGCCCATGGACGGGGCGGCGCCGGCGGCGGAGAGGGCACGTCGGGAGGGCATGGTTGCTTGCGGCGTGTGCACCGCCAAGCGAGTGTCGCGCTCGGGGTGAGCTGAGGGCCTCGGCTGTGGAAATGCACTGGTTCGAGAAATGGGCGGTCAACTCGTTCTCGAGGTTCTACCTGCGCTCGTACCTCCTCCCTCGACTCCTGGCTCTCTTGGAGGCGCCCCTCAAGGGACGGGGGCTCGCGCTGGGTCCCGGAGTTGGGCGGGAGACCCTCGCTCTCGCCGAGAAGTTCCCAGAGCCGACCCTCACCGGGGTGGACTGTGACCCCGATCAGGTCGAACGGGCGCGACATAATCTCGCGAGCCGACCTGCCCTCTCGCCACGCGTTACGTTTCATCGCGGCGATGCGACGACGCTGTCGTTTCCGGCGGGGACGTTCGACTTCGCCTACGAGCTGAACGTCCTGCACCACATTCGCGACTATCGGTCGGCCATCCGCGAAGTCCATCGAGTGCTGAAGCCCGGCGGTCGGTTCTTCCTCCAGGACCTGTCCCGGCATTTCTTCCTGCCCGGTCTCCGGCAGCTCTTCCCGCCGGAGAGCCTCTTTACGCGAGCCGAGCTGGTCCAGCAGCTTGCGGCTGCCGGATTCACGGTGGAGACGGCGGCAGGCCGGGCCGTCGTCTTCCTCAGAGCGCGTCGGCGGTGAACCCCGCAGTACTCTCGGCACTACCAACCGTCAACGCGGTCCTGAATGGGATCAGCGCGCTGCTGCTGGTCACGGGCTATCTGCTGATCCGACGGCGACAGGTGACGGCCCACAAGTGTTGCATGGTCACGGCCTTCATCACCTCGACGGTCTTTCTGATGAGCTATCTCACGCTGCGGTACTACGCCGGGATGACGGCGTTCACGG
>CAZDYT010000575.1:0-3170 GCA_964509395.1 uncultured bacterium | reverse complement strand
AACGAGTCGAGTTTCATCGCATCGCCCGACCACCTCGGGCCGCGGCCCTAGCCCTCGCACGGGGTTGCGCCAAGGACCGTCTCGGCCGGTCCGTCTCGCGTCCTGATCGGGGTCAGGCGGCCGGACCACCCTCCGAGGAGACAACCGCGACGGAACGCACGGAGCGCGGTGAAGGGACCCAGCGGTGACGACTCAGCATGACGTGAAGGATCTCAACCTGGCACCGGCCGGGCAGCACCGCATCGAGTGGGCTGAGATGGCGATGCCCGTGCTCCGGCAGGTCCGGGACCGCTTCGCGCGGGAACGGCCCCTGCGGGCGGCACGCCTCGGTGCGTGCCTGCACGTCACGACGGAGACCGCCGTGCTCGTGCTCACCCTGAAGGCGGGCGGCGCGTCGGTGGCCCTGTGCGCGTCGAACCCGCTCTCGACGCAGGACGAGGTCGCGGCGGCGCTCGTCCGCGAGCACGGCATCCCCGTGTTCGCCCAGAAGGGCGAGGACAAGGAGCGGTACTACCGCCACATCCAGGCGGTCCTGGCCACGGCCCCCCAGGTGACCATGGATGACGGGGCCGACCTCGTCTCGACGCTTCACGGTGACCGGCGTGACCTCATCCCGAACGTCATCGGCGGGACCGAGGAGACCACGACGGGGGTCGTTCGCCTGCGGGCGATGGAGCGCGAGGGGGTGCTCGCGTTCCCCATCATCGCGGTCAACGATGCGGACACGAAGCACCTCTTCGACAACCGCTACGGGACGGGGCAGTCCACGATCGACGGCATCCTGCGGGCGACCAACATCCTGCTGGCCGGACGGGCCGTGGCGGTGGCGGGCTTCGGCATGTGCGGCCGCGGGCTGGCCGCGCGCGCCCACGGCATGGGGGCCCGGGTCGTCGTCACCGAGGTCGATCCGCTGCGGGCGCTCGAGGCCGTGATGGAGGGGTTCCAGGTCATGCCGATGATCGACGCCGCCGCCCTGGCGGACGTCTTCATCACGGTGACCGGGAACGCGGGCGTCATTCGCAGCGAGCACTTCGCGCGGATGAAGGACGGGGCCATCCTGGCCAACTCCGGGCACTTCAACGTGGAGATCGATCTCGAGGCGCTCGAGCGGGAGAGCCAGTCACGCCGGATCGTGCGCCCGCTCGTCGAGGAGTTCACGCAGAAAGACGGGCGTCGGCTCTACGTCCTCGGCGAGGGCCGGCTCATCAACCTGGCTGCCGCCGAAGGGCACCCGGCCGCGGTCATGGACATGTCGTTCGCCAATCAGGCCCTGTCGGTCGAGCATCTTCTCCGGGAGAAGGGCCGGCTGGAGCGCCGTGTCTACCCCGTGCCGCAGGACATCGACCGCACCATCGCCCGGCTGAAGCTCGCGTCGATGGGCGTGGGGATCGACGCGCTCACGCCGGCGCAGCAGCGCTACCTGAGCTCCTGGACACACGGCACCTGAGCCGGCGGCTCCGCCCGCCCCACCCCCGAGGGCGGAGCGCCTGGTCCCCTCCACGGGGCGCCGCGCGCGGGCGGCTCCTGGTTGGGGGGGTCGTCCTCGCGCTGTTCGTCGGCGGCTACGCCGCGGCCGCGCGGCTCGGCCCGCTCCCGGTCCCCGCCGGCTGGCCTCCGCCGTCCGGTCTGGCCGAGTATGCCGCTGTCCTCCACGTCCACTCGAGGTATTCCCACGATGGTCGCGGCAGCATCGAAGAAGTCGCCGCCGCCGCGGCTCGCGCGGGCGCTCGCGTCGTGTTCCTGACCGACCACAACACGCTGGCGCCGCTCACAGAGGGCAAGGAGAGCTGGTACGGCCCCACGCTGGTCCTGGTGGGGACCGAGGTCACGACGAACGCGGGCTACTTGCTCCTCCTCGACCCCAGGCCGGAGGCGCCCGTGCAGGAACGGGGCCTCCCGTTCGCTGAGCTGCTGGAGGCCTATCGACAGGGTGGCTCGATCGTCCTCCTCGCGCATCCGGACCATCCGCGGCTCGGGTGGCGGGACACGCTGCCGGCGGTGGACGGGATCGAGGTGGTGGACGTCTTCGATCAGGTGGTCGCCACGCCCTGGCCCCGCCAGCTGATCGGGCTCCTCGCCTATCCGGCAAATCCGGTCATGGCCATCCTTTCGGTCGTGCACTGGCCCCGTCGCGTCCTCGAGCACTGGGACCGGATGACCCGCGAACGTCCGACCATCGGCGTCCTGGGGCTCGATGCCCACGGCGGCATCGCGCTGACCGAGGAGACCGGCGTCCGCTTCCCGTCGCACGAGACGGCCTTCCGGCTCGGCCAGCTCCACTTCGTCACGCGGGAGCCGCTCGAGCACGATGAAGCGGATCGCACGCGCGTCTACCGAGCCATGCGGGCCGGCCGGTTCTACAATGCGTTCGACGGCCTCGCGCGTGCGGCAGGGTTCCACTTCGAGGCCCACCGCGGGGGTGAGGCGGCGCTGATGGGAGACACGGTGCGCTCCGGAGCCGGCTGGGTGTTCGAGGTGCAGGTGCCGCCTGTGGGCGAGACGGTGGTCCGGCTCCTGCGGGATGGGGAGATCGTCTACGACGCGCCGGCCCGAGGACCCCTGCGGCTCCCGGTCAGGGCGCCGGGCGCCTACCGCGTGGAGGTCGATCTCCAGGTGAACCTCTTCCCGATCGCCGCACCGCGGCGCATGCCGTGGATCTTCTCGAACCCTATCTACGTGCGCCCTTGAGGCTGCGGGTGGCCGCCCCCCGGAGGCCATGAGGCGTGGCTACGCGCCTTTTCGGCAGCCGCCCAGGCGGGCCCGAGCCCGGACCCGCGGCAATCGTCCGAGGTGGCGTGGATGAGCGGGCGGCGGTGCGGTGGCTCTGGGTCTTCCTCGGCGTCGTGACCGGGTTGCGGATCGCGTATCTTGGAGCGGGCGTCCTCGACCTCTCCCCGGACGAGGCGCACTACTGGGAGTGGTCTCGTCGCCTCGACCTCTCCTACTACTCCAAAGGTCCCCTCGTCGCGTACCTCATCCGAGCGCTCACGACGGCCTTCGGGACCTCCGCGATCAGCATCCGGCTGGGCGCCGTGCTGCTGAGCATGCTCGGCGCCAGGTTGGCCGCAGACCATCATCTGCGCAAAAACCAGCCGGCGTGACATCGGGCGAGACAATCGGTCTGATTGAAATTTGCCATTGGCAGGAACTCCTGTCGTCTGGCACTCTCA
>CAZDYT010000574.1:0-3177 GCA_964509395.1 uncultured bacterium | reverse complement strand
TGTTCCGCTGTCGGCGCCGGCTTCGCCGGCGCAACCCCTCCTCGGGGGAGGTCCGGAAGGGGGGCGGAGCCCCCCTCCGGGTCACCTAGGGTCCTTGAAGCGCCGGGCTCGTGGCGAATGAGTCAAGTTTCATCGCTCACCCGCCTCGGGCCGTGGTCGAGACCCGAGCAACCCTAGGACGCAGGGAGGAGGCGGGCCGAGGCGTATGCCGCATACGTTGAGGCCCGCCGACGACCGAGGACGCCGGGCTGCGACGGGGATCGGCCACGGCGCTAGGGGGTGAGCCGGAAGGACAGGGCACAGGCGGCGGCGAGGCACGCCGCCAGGATGGCGAACATCGGCGCGTAGCCGACGGCGTGGGCGAGATAGCCGAAGCCCATGGCCCCGGCCGCCTGTCCGATGAGGATGAACGCGCTGAAGACTCCGATCACCCGACCACGGCGCTCCGCGGGCGTGACGTCCATCACGAGCGCGCTGAGCGCCGGGTAGAGGAAGCCGTGGGCCGTCCCCGCGAGGAGGCCCGTGAGCACGAGGATGGACACCGCGGGAAGCCCGAGCTGCACGACGAGCAGCGTCAGGGCCGCGAGGAAGAGAGCGCCCAGCGCCTGGAGCCCGAGCGCGGGAATGATGATCGGCCGCCGTCCCAGCGTGTCGATCAGCCGCCCGCCTATCGCGCGCACTGCGAGCGCCCCCAGCGAGTACGCGATGGCGAACAGCCCGATCCGCTCGACCCCGAGTGCCGCCGCGTACGTCGGAAGGAAGGTGAAGACGACCCCGGTGCCGAGGCCGAAGGAAGAGGCGAGCGTCATCGGCAGCCGCGGCGCCGCCAGGACGCCCTGGAGCAATCCCGCCAGCCCTTCACGGCTCCCGAGGCGGGGGGCCAGGGGCTCCTCGACGCGCGTCGTGACGACGAGCGCGGCGGCCGCGACCGCACCCACCACGAGGAAGAACACCTGGAAGCCGTACGCCCTCGCCACCAATTCGCCCAGGGCGGGACCCACGGCCGTCGACGTCAGTCCCGAGATCCCGAAGATTCCCAGCGCCTGGCCGCGGCGCTCGACGGGCACGAGATCCACCACCAGGGTGAAGTTCGCGATGAAGTACATCGAGTAGGCCAGCCCCTGGAGGATGCGCAGGAGGGGGAAGAGCAGCAACGCGTCAGGGGCGGCCGCAAACAGGAAGGATGCCACCCCCGCCAGCGCGGCGCCGCTCAGCATGAACGGGCGCCGGCCGGTTCGGTCCACCCACACGCCGACGACGGGCTGACAGAAGATGGCCGTGCCGCTGTAGAGCCCCATGATGAGCCCGATCTGGGCCTCGCCCGCACCGAGATCCTTGAGATGCAGCGGAAGCAGGAAGAACGCCGAGAGGTTGGTGAAGAAGAGAAAGTTCCCGACCGCCGCCGTCAGGAACGCGGGCGTGAAGATCGCCGGCGGCCCGCCCATCAGGCAGAACGTTGCGGCAGATGGTCCCGGGGGGGGGTTAAAGGAGTACCGGGACGTACTGCTGGCTCTTGACGTGGAGCAAGCCCCGCGTCGTCATCCGAAGCGCGGGGATCGCCTGGAAGGTGAGCGTCTGGAGGGGGAGGAGCGGGTTCGCCAGCCCGCAGCCGAGCCGCCGCGCTGCGTCGCCGAGTGCCTGAAGCCCTCGTGCGATCTCGCGGACCGGCGCTGGGGAGGCGACCCCCGCCACCGGCAAGGCCACCTCCGCCCGCACGGTGCCGGCGCCATCGACGGCGACCAGCCCGCCGCCGAGAGCGACCACGCGCCGGACCGCCGCGCTGAGCGCCTCTCGCGACGCGCCGACGGCCACGAGGTCCGCAGTGTCGAACGAGACGGTGGAGGCCAGCGCC
Organism: uncultured bacterium; assembly: GCA_964509395.1. Lineage (GTDB taxonomy): Bacteria > Methylomirabilota > Methylomirabilia > Rokubacteriales > DASRDR01 > CAZDYT01. The sequence goes on along the minus strand of CAZDYT010000574.1, from coordinate 1,325 downwards.
CCTTCCCGGAGCCCGAAGCCGCGCACGACGGCGACGGCACGGAGGTCCGCGCCGCGGCGGTTCAGAACCGCCGCCAAGAGACAGTCCTGGGCGAGGTCCGCCTCGACCGTCCCCCCGCGCACCGGCAGGCGCGTCTCGGTCTCCATGGTGAGGACCTGACCCTCGGTCCCGATGACGCGCACGCGCGCCTCGTGGCCGCGCGCCGGGATCCGGAACGCCGCGGGCTCGACCGGTCCGACGCGCGGTCCCGCGTAGAGCCCCGGAGGCAGCACGGCCGGCGAGAGCGGGGCAAGGCAGCGGCCGCCCCGGGCGACGATCCGGCCGCGGGCGACGACCACCTCCGGCCGCACGGTCCGGAGATCCGGGAGCAGGAGAAAGTCCGCGAAGCGCCCGGGCGCGATCCCGCCGAGCTCGGCGTCGAGCCCGAAGTGCTCGGCGACGTTGAGGCTCACCATCCGGTACACGCTGATCGGCGGGAGCCCCAAATCGATCGCCTTCTGCACGATCCCGTCCATGTAGCCGTGAGCCAGGAGGTCGGGCGGCCACATCCCGTCCGACACGAGGGCCACGCGGCGCAGCGAGAGGCCTTCGTGCCGGATGGCGGCCACCGCCGCGAGATCGCGGCGGACCGAGCCCTCCCGGATCTGGACGAAGAGACCGAGCCGCAGCCGCTCGAGCGCCTCCGCGGCCGTGATCGGCTCGTGGCAGGAGCCGACGCCGGCCCCCGCGACCGCGGCCAGCTTCGCCCCGCGCGCCCCCGCCGAGTGGCCTTCGACCGTCTTCCCCAGCGCACGAGCGCGCTCGATGAGCGGCATGAGACGCTTCGGGTCCTGCAGCAGCCGGTGCCAGTACACCTCGCCGAGCCCGAGGATCCCGGGCGCCTCGAGGAGCCCTCCCAGCTCGGATCCGGAGATGACGGGCTCGCCGGTCCCGTCATCCGTCGTGAGAAAGGAGATCACCGGCGCCGTGGCGAAGGCATGGATCGGTTGGGCGCCGAGCACGTCCAGGAACCACCGCGCTCCGGCGACCCCGAGCGCCGAGCTAAGCTGCCCCATCTCGGTGATCAGCGCCGTGAGGCCGCGCGGGATCGCCTCACGCAGGAGCTCGGGAATGGTGGCCAGGGTGTCGAGATGAGTGTGCCCGTCGATGAAGCCCGGCACCAGCAAGTAACCGCGCGCGCCGAGACGAAGGGCGGTCCCTTTCGCGAGAAACCGGTGCCAGAACGCGAACCGGAACCGGAGCACGCGATGGAGTCCGTGGAGACAACCGACGACGACCGCGAGCTCTGCGTCGACGGCAACTGCATCGGATTGATCGGGAAGAAC
>CAZDYT010000573.1:0-3178 GCA_964509395.1 uncultured bacterium | reverse complement strand
GAGCTACCTCCTGGGCCTGGATGCCGCGCTGGCCTGCCTCGCCGGGCGCTGAATGACGGCGCCCCGATGGCGGTCTGAGGAGGCAGGGAGGGCCGACGGACCGGGCTGGTGACCGACGAGGACCGCGAAGCCGTCCGACGGGTTCAGGCCGGCGAGACCGAGGCGTTCGAGGTGCTCGTCGAGAAGTACAAGCGCAAGACCTTCCGCCTCGCGTACGGCGTCCTGCGCGACCAGGAGGAGGCGCTCGACGTGGCCCAGGAGGCGTTCGTCAAGGCATTCCGGTCGCTGCCGAAGTTCAAGGGTGACTCGGCGTTCTACACGTGGCTCTTCCGGATCACCATGAACCTCGCGCTCGATCGGAGGCGCCAGCGTGTGACGCGCGCCAGGTCGATGGGTGCGGAAGACGTGCCTCCGGAGGAATGGGAGCGCACGGCGGTGGCTCCGGATCGCGGCCCCGACGAGGAAGCCGCGGGCGCCGAGCGCCGCGCCCGGATCGCGCGCGCCCTCGAATCCTTGCCAGCGCATCACCGGTCCATTATCATCTTGAGCGACATCGAAGGCCTTTCCTACCGGGAGATCGCGGAGGTGCTCGCCATCCCCATGGGGACGGTGATGTCGCGCCTGCACAACGCGCGGAAACGGCTCCGCGACGCCCTGAGTTCCGGTTTCCTTGCCGTGTTCCTCGCCCTCACCCTCGTGGCCGCGCTCCCAGGTCTGGCGCCTGCGCAGGGGCCGCCGCCTCCGCCGCCCGGGGTGCCCGCGCTACCGCCGACGGCGACGCCCCCCGGCCGGGCCCAGCAGGTGTGCGTCTACGCCCTCGTGATCCTCGCGTCGAACGCCCCGGTGGGGCCGCCGGCCAGCACGCTCACGCCGACGCCCTCGCTCCGGCCGCCCCGCGGATCGACCAGTCAACAGGCCGGGGGTCAGGACTGGGACGAGGGGCTGGGCGGCGGTTGCGGCCGCGCGGTGCGCCTCACCCCCTGGGTGCCCCGGCTGCGCGAGGTCTTCGGGTATTCGATCTACGAGCCGATGAGCGCGTTTGAAACCACGATGCCGCTCGGCATGATGCAGCGGTTCGCGCTGCCCGGGGGGCGTGAGCTCCAGATTCAGCCTCTGGCGGTGCGGCCGCCGATGGTGCGCATCGCGGTGAAGATCTTTCGCGGCCCGATCGCGGAGATCGCCACGGTCATGGACGTGCCGCCGCGCCGGCCCGCGTTGATCGGCGGGCCGCCGCACGGCTCCGGGGTGCTGATCATTGCGATCCGCTCCCGGATCGAGCCCTGAGGGGACGGTGATGGCCGAGCGACGAGTGCCCGCGCGTCCGGAGGTTCTCTCGTACCTGCACGAGCGCCGGAACTGGGGGCGCTGGGGCCGCGACGACGAGGTGGGCGCGGTCAACCTGATCACGGCCCAGAAGCGCCTGACCGCCGCCGCACTCGTCCGGAGCGGGCGCACGGTCTCCCTCAGCCGGGAGTTCCCCACGACCCCGGGCCCCGGCAACCCCCAGCCCGCGCAGCATTGGATGCGGATCGTCCCGCGCGGCCCCGGCGGCTTCGCGGGGGACTTCTACGGGATCTTCTACCACGGTTGGGCCTCCACCCACCTCGACGCCCTGTGCCATACCTGGGACGAGCGCGGCATGTGGAACGGGCGCGACCCCGCCCGCGTGATCACCTTCGACGGCGCCCGGTTCGGGGGCGTGCACCACTGGAAGGACGGCATCCTGACCCGCGGCATCCTCCTGGACGTCCCGCGGTACCGCGGCGAGCCGTACGTGAGGCAAGAGCGCCCGGTCCACGGCTGGGAGCTCGAAGAAACCGCCACGGCCCAAGGCGTGCGGCTGGAGCCGGGCGATGCCGTGGCTGTCTACAGCGGCCGCGAGGCGTGGCAGGCGGCGCACCCGGAGCAGGCGTACGGACCCGAGCCGCGGCCGGGGCTCCACGCTTCGTGTCTCCCCTTCCTGCGCGACCACGATGTGGCGGTGCTCGTCTGGGACATGATGGACCTCGTCCCCAACGGCTACGACATCCCCTGGGCCGTGCACGGGGCGATCTTCGCCTACGGGGTGGCCCTGCTCGACAACGCGCTCCTCCAGCCCCTGGCGGAAGCCTGCGCGCAGGAGCGCCGCTACGAGTTCATGCTGATCATCGCCCCGCTGCGGGTCGTCGGCGGCACGGGGTCGCCCGTGAACCCCATCGCCGTGTTCTGACGCCGCTCGCCATGAGCGAAGAGCGGCTCGAGCGCGAGATCGAGCGGGTCCAGCAGGGCAATCCCCGATACCGGGAGAAGCTCCGGGAGGAGGGCAAGCTCTTCGTCCGCGAGCGCCTGAAGCTCCTGCTGGATCCCGGGAGCGAGTTTCAGGAAGACTGGCTGCTGGCGCGCTCCGAAGAGGCCGAGACGCCTGCCGACGGCGTGGTCACCGGCGTCGGGACGGTCCTGGGCCGCCCCGTCTGCATCATGGCCAACGATTACACCGTGAAGGCGGGCTCCTGGGGCGAGAAGACCGTCCAGAAGATCGTGCGGATCCAGGAGAAGGCAGCTCGACTCCAGATCCCGCTCTTCTACCTCGTCGACGCCGCCGGCGGTCGGATCTCCGAGCAGGTCCGCATCTTCCCGGGCCGCTACCACGCCGGGCGGATCTTCTACAACGAGGTGCAGCTCTCGGGCGTGGTGCCGCAGATCTGCATCCTCTTCGGTCCCTCGCCCGCCGGGTCCGCGTACCTCCCGGCGCTCACGGATGTCGTCATCATGGTGGAGGGCAAGGCGTCGATGTACGTCGGGTCGCCGCGCATGGTCGAGATGGCGATCGGCGAGAAGGTCGACCAGGAAGCGCTCGGCGGCGCGCGGATGCACTGCGAGGAGTCGGGGTGCGGGGACATCCTCGTCGGCTCCGACGAGGAGGCGATCGAGACGGCCAAGCGCTACCTCGCCTACATGCCGCAGAACGGTCGGGGGCGCGTTGCGCCGATCGGGCCGACCGACCCGAAGCCGGGGCGCCCGATCGAGGCGATCGTCCCCTACGACCAGCGGAAGTACTTCGACATGTACGAGGTGATCGACCGGCTGATCGATGCCGGCTCCTGGCTCGAGCTGAAGAAGCTTTTCGCCCGAGAGGTCATCACCGGCTTCGCCCGGATCGGCGGCCGCGCCGTCGGGATCGTCGCCAATCAACCGAAGG
>CAZDYT010000572.1:0-3192 GCA_964509395.1 uncultured bacterium | reverse complement strand
CCCAACCGGGGATTGGCGCGGTCCCGCACCAGTCCCAGGGTCTTCATCAGCTGGGCGAGCCCCTCGAGCGCGTAGTACTCGCACTGGAGCGGGATGACAGCCCCATCCGCCGCGACCAAGGCGTTGAGCGTCAGGAGCCCCAGGGACGGGGGGCAGTCCACCACGACGAAGGCATAGTGGCCTCCAAGCGACTCCAGGGCCTGCCGAAGCCGGCCCTCCCGCCCCGGGCGCTCCGCCAGCTCGACCTCCGCCCCGACCAGGTCCGCGCTCGCCGGCAGGAGCCAGAGATACGGGAGCGTCGTCGGGTGGCACGCCTTTTCGGCCGGTGCCCCCTCGAGGAGGACCTCATAGATGGTGGGCCCGGCCAGGGAGCCCCGGTCCGGGCAGACCCCGCTCGTCGCGTTCCCTTGGGCGTCGAGATCAACGAGGAGGGTGGGCCGCTCCGCAGCGGCGAGGGCGGCGGCGAGATTGATGGCGGTGGTGGTCTTCCCGACTCCGCCCTTCTGGTTAACTACACTGAGGACTCGGGCCACGCACCCCCCTTGTTCCACGTGGAACGTCGGCCGCCACCTCGCTCGCCCGGATTATAAGAAAGCGACGGCGCAGGTGCAACCTCCGTGATTCGAGAACGGCCGCCACCTCGCGCACGGTGCCGAAGCTCGGAGCCCGTCCCGGCCCGAGCACGCTCACGATGTGGCCTTCAGGCGCCAGAAACGGCCGCGCCAGCCGAACGGCCGTATCCGGGGCTGCCACGGCGCGCATCGTGACCGTCCGAAAGACCCCGGCGAATGCCGGGGCCTGCGCGAGGGCTTCGGCCCGCATGGCCTGGACCTCCGCGCCTTCGAGCTGGAGGTGGCGGACTGCGTGCCGAAGGAAGTGCGCCCGGCGCCGGTTGGCTTCGACGAGCGTCACCGGCCACGCCGGTCGCGCGAGCTTCAGGACGAGCCCCGGCGCCCCGGCTCCGCTCCCGATATCCAGGAGCGGAGCGGCCGGGGAGGGCAGGACCGGGAGGAGCAGCAGCGACTCGAGCACGAGGTGGATCACCTGCTCCACCTCCGTGCGATATCCAGTGAGCCGTCTCACGCGGTTCCATCGCCGCAGCTCCGCAAGGAAGCGCCGGGCCCGCGGCTCGAACTCCGGCTCCAGCCGAACGCCGACCGCCGCCGCCCCGGCAGCCAGAAGGGCCCAGGGATCGTCCATGGAAGGACTCGCGATCGCGGGGCGGGTTCCGTGAGCCCGCCAACGGTCACTAACTAGCTGAGATTACGAGCGTTTCCCAGCTCGGCGCACTGTGGGCTCGGCCTTTCGGCCCTCCCGCTCGGCCTTTCCTTCTACCGGCGCTACGGGGGGCGCGCCTTTCGCGCGCAGCGCGGCCCGGTCGATCAGATACTGCTGCGCGATGGACAGGACGTTGTTCACGAGCCAGTAGAGGACGAGCCCCGTGGGGAACTCGAGAAACATGAAGGTGAAGATGACCGGCATGATCAACATGATCCGCGCCTGTCGCGGATCGCCCACCGTCGGCGTCATCTTCTGCTGGACCAACATCGAGACACCCATCAGCACCGGCAGGACGTAGATGGGGTCCTTCTTCGACAGGTCGGTGATCCAGAGCACGAACGGCGCGCCCTGAAGCTCGACCGAGTACTGCAGGGTGAGATAGAGCGCGTAGAAGATGGGGATCTGCACGACCATCGGGAGGCAGCCCCCCATCGGGTTCACCTTGTGCTTGCGGTAGAGATCCATCTGTTCCCGCTGAAAGCGCTGGGGATCGGACTTGTACTTCGACCGCAGGGCGTTGAGCTGCGGCTGGAGCGTCTGCATCTTCTTCATCGAGCTCATGCTCTTCTGCGCCAGCGGGTAGAAGGCGATCTTCACGAGCACCGTGAGCAGGATGATCGCCACCCCGTAGTTCTGCCCCGGCACCCGCGTGGCGAAGAAGTTCATGAGCCACAAGAGCGGCACGCAGAACCACTCCATCGGGAGCGTCCACAGGAAGTCCCCGTAGTTCCGCGCCTGGGCCTGCTCGAGGCCGATCCCGAGGGCCGCGAGCCGATCCCACTCCTTCGGGCCCACATAGAGCGCGGCTTTGCCCTCCCAGGGTCGGCCCGGCTCGGGGCTGACCTGGGAAAACTCGACGCCCACCACGGCGACGTCGCGCTCGCGCCCTCTCAGCGCGCGCGTCGCTCCCGAGGGGATGAGGGCGGCGATGAAGTAGTCGTCCTCGAGCGCGACCCACCGCGGCGCGGGCGACAGGCTGCTCACCGGCACCAGCTGGGGGTCCTTCAGTTCGGGCCCGTTCGGCGACTCCTTCGGATCCTTCAGGGCCGGCGGCGGCGCCTCGAAGTGCGAGGGCCGACCGTTCTCGGCCACGAGGATCCGCCCGAGGAGCTGCCGGTGATCTGTCGTCTGGCCAAAGGTCAGCCACGGAGCCTCTCGGGTCGCGCCGGGCACCGCCACCGGCGTCGTCCAGTAGAGGACCAGCGTTCCCGGCTCCACCCCAGCCCGGCTCCGCGCGGCGTCCAACTCCACATCGATCCGGTACGAATCGGCCCGGAATGTGAGCCGCCTCTCGATCCGGAGGCCGTCGGCGGTCGCGCCGCGGAACGCAAGGGTCCCCGTCGGGTGCCGGGCGCTCAGCTCAAGCCGCTCGGCCGCCGGGCTCAACGACACGACCTCGGAGGGCCGGCCGGGGCGGACGAACCCCACGGTCAGCGGGCGCAGTGCCCCCCCAAGGATCACGGGCCTACTCCCGCCGACGTGGAGGAACCCGGCCGTCACCGTCCCGTCCCGCCCAAAGGTCACTCGGTAGAGCGGCGTGTCGACCTCGGCAGGGCGCTCCGCGACGGCCGCCGGCGGGGGGGGCGGCAGGCGCGGGATCGGCGTCGCCCCTTCGATCGACGCGGGTCCCGGGGTCGCCGCGGGCGAGGGGCCGGGGGGCCTGGCGCTCGGCTCCTGCCCCCCGCGGGGCGGGGCCTGCGAAGGTGGCGGCGAGAAGAGCACCTGCCAGGCGACCAGGATCGCCACGGACAGGACGATGGCGATCAGGACGCGCTTTTCCATGAAGCCCCGGGGTCCCGCCGCTCAGCGCGGCGGGTCAATTCCGCCCGGGAAGAGCGGCTGACAGCGGAGCAGTCGGCCCAGCGCCGCCACGCCGCCCAGCGCCTGAAATCCGGTCCAAAACCGCGCCTC
>CAZDYT010000571.1:0-3194 GCA_964509395.1 uncultured bacterium | reverse complement strand
CGTCGGACTCCGGATCCGAAGGTCAGAGGTTCAAATCCTCTCAGGCGTACCAAACGCTTCCGGTCCGGCCACTCTCGGCGTGAGCCGTTAGCTCAACTGGCAGAGCAACTGACTCTTAATCAGTAGGTTGCAGGTTCGACTCCTGCACGGCTCACCAATCACATCGGGGGGTTCCGGCACGTCCGGGCCCCCCGATGCTCTTTGGGCTCCCATTTGGCTCGGCGCGTGAGGCGGGGCCTGCTGCGTGGGCCGGCCCCGGAGAGCCGTCGCCGGCTACGACGGCTCCGAGACAGGGCAGCCTACCACTCACTTCTTGGGACCGGCCCACGGCGGTCGGCCGTGCTTCTTCCAGTGGCCCGGCGGGACCTTGTAGTACCGCACCGGCACGGCGAGGATCGGCTGGGGGACGTGTTCGACCGCGACGAAGGTCCAAGGGCCGTTGTAGGCCGCGGCCACGAACCACGCGCTCTCGTGGAAGGTGTAGTAGCGCCCCTTGTGGAAGAAGAAGTTCACGTTCAGCCCCGGCGCGTAGTACACGGGCGTCCCCGGGATAACGACGAGCTGCGGGGGCGTTGCCACGACGACGGGCGGGGGCGGGGGCGGCGATCCGATGTTGATCCCGATGCTGAGACTGTCTGCTTGTGCGGGCGTCGCTCCCAGCAGGCCCGCCGCGGCCGCGATGACGATACTTGCGAGCACGATCGCAGATGGCATGTGAAGACCCTCCCCGGAGTCAGTTCACTCCGGGAAGGGGTTGGACTGCAAAACCGTTGCCAGGCCACATTTCCTGCCATGTCCTCAAAAAGCGGAGGTTCTCAGAACACGCCGCGGACTGATCGGCGCGCCCGCGTGTCGAAATCCGTTACTTGCCGTCAAAAAGTGTCAGCCACCCCTCGGTCTTCGCCACACAGATCGGTCTCCGCGCCGAGTCAAGCGCGAGCCCACGGGGGCGCCGGGTCAGGAGCCGTTCAGCAGCATTCGGCGGAAAGCTTCCGCAGCCGCGAGGCCGCGCGGCGCGCCCTGCTCGCGCGCCCATTCGGTGATCATCTCGGTGGGGTCCCACTCCCCCATTTGGCTGCAGTGCTCTTTGAGCGCGGCCAGCTTGACGTCCAGGACAGCCGAGATGTCGATGACGGTGTCGGGGGGGTCTGCCCCGTGAACGAACACGGTCTTGACGTGGTGGGGCTCCAGTCCCTCGTCCAGCAGCTCGGGGAAGATGAGGCGGGTGCCCGCCGAAGGAAAGACCGCGTCCAGCGCGGCATCGGCCGCGACCCGATGGTCGGGGTGGTTCAGGTAGCTGGTGCCGTAGAAGCGCACCGTAGGATCGCCGCAGACGACCGCGTCGGGGCGGTACCGGCGGATGAGGCGGGTGAGCTCCCGCCGCAGCGCCAGGGACGGCTCCAGCACGCCGTCCTCGTATCGCAGGAACACGACCTCGGAGATGCCCAGCACCCGGCAGGCGTGGCGCTGCTCCTCCTCGCGGATGGGTCCCAGCGTCTCGCGGGTCATGCTGGGGGGCGTGTACTCGTTGGAACCGGCGCTGCCACTGGTGATGCACACCGTGACGATCGCGCTGCCGGCGCGCGCCCACTTGGCCAGGGTGCCGCCGACGGTGAATTCCTGGTCGTCGGGATGCGCGTGAATGCTCATGACCCGTACGGGGGCGGGCGGTTCCGGAGCGTCCGCCGCCTGCGGCCCGCCGCGCTCAGGGATCTCCGGCGTCATGGCGGCCGGTTCTCCGTCTGCCCCCGGGTGATCGGCTCCCCCCCCTGGTCGATGCGTCCCGTCCCGCGCCTCGCGGCGCCGGCCGGCATGCTTCCGCATGACGCTCCCATTGTAGTCGCCCCGCCCGTGCCCGGCTACAGCGGCGCGACGGAAATGGCGCCCCCGGGTTGCGTCGCCGCCCCCAGCCGCCTTCGCCGACCTCGCTCGCCGCGGGTCTGCCACGGCCAGGATCTCGCGGGGCTCGGCCAGATCGGAGTGGTTCGCCGTGGAGATCCCGACGCGCGAAGCCGGCGGTACTCGCGGCCTGACCTCAGCCCGTATCCAGGACCTCGCGCACCTTGAAGCCGAGGGCCTCCGGCGTAAACGGCTTGGGAAGCAGCGCGGCGCGCGCGGCGGACACCCCGTGACGAACGATCGTATCGTCCGCATAGCCGGACGCGTAGAGCACCTTCATCTCCACGCGCAGGGGCCGCAGCCGCCGCGCGAGCTCGCTCCCGCTCATCTCGGGCATCACGACGTCGGTCAGGAGGAGGTGAATCGGACCGGGGTGCCGCGCCGAAACCCTGAGGGCCGCGGAACCGTCGGCCGCCTCCAGCACCGCATACCCGTAGCTCTCGAGAATCTCCCGCGTCAGGTCCCGCACCCCCTCCTCATCCTCCACCAGCAGCACCGTCTCCGAGCCGCGTCGAGGGGGCACGCGGCTCTCGGCCTCCTTGGCGCCCGCCGCCTCCTGCTCGACCCGAGGGAGGTAGACCCTGAAGGTCGCGCCGCGCTCGGGCTCGCTGTCGACCGTGACACCCCCGCCGCTCTGGTTGACGATTCCGTAGACGGTCGCCAAGCCCAGGCCGGTTCCCTTGCCGGGCCCCTTGGTCGTAAAGAAAGGCTCGAAGATGTGCGCCTTGATCGCGGCGTTCATCCCCACCCCGGTGTCGCTCACGCCGAGCACGACGTAGCGACCGGGAGGGATCCCGTGATCGCGCCTCGCGGCCGTCTCGTCCCACTCGACGCTTGCCGTCTCCAGCGTGAGCCGTCCCCCGTGCGGCATCGCATCGCGCGCGTTGACGACCAAGTTCAGGATGACCTGCTCCAGTTGGGCCAGGTCCGCCTTCACGCGGCCGAGGCCCGGATCGAGGGCCGTGACCAGCGCGATGTCTTCGCCGATGAGCCGGCGGAGCATCTTCTCCATCCCCGACACGACGGCGTTCAGGTCGAGGACCTGCGGCTGGAGTACTTGCTTGCGGCTGAAGGCGAGCAGTTGCCGGGTCAGGGTGGCGGCACGCTCGGCGGTGCTCTGGATGAGCTCCACGTGCCGGCGCAACGGATCGTCCGGCGTGAGGCGATTCTGCAGTAGCTCGCCGCGACCCTGAATCACCGTCAGCAGGTTGTTGAAGTCGTGGGCCACACCCCCGGCCAGAAGCCCCACCGCCTCCATCTTCTGCGCCTGCAGGAGCTGCTCCGTTTGGCGCTGC
>CAZDYT010000570.1:0-3197 GCA_964509395.1 uncultured bacterium | reverse complement strand
CTCGTTGGGCTCATAACCCAAAGGTCGCTGGTTCAAATCCAGCCCCCGCAACCAAGCCTGACGAGGGGTTAGCCGGCACACCCGGCTAACCCCTCAGCCGTTTTGTCCGTGTTCTCGTTGTGGCTGGCCCGGCGCAGGGTGCTCCGGAGCTCGGGGGCGGGATGGCGCGAGGGAAGAGACCCCGCAGACGGACGGTTCGCCTCGACTCAACGCAGCGCGAACTGCTCGAGCGCCAGCGCGATGCCTTCCGGGCGAAATTCGGCCGCGCCCCCGGCCCCGACGACCCCGTCTTCTTCGACCCAAAGGCCGACGAGCCCCGCCCGATCGAGGAGGAGTCGCTCGTCGCCACGGTCGCGGCCGCGATGAAGGCGGCCGGGATCGATGCCGCCAAGATCCACGCTTACCGCCGCACTGGCATGCTGGTGACCCGCGAGAACCTCGATCAATGGACCGCCGAGGACCTCGCGGAGTGGCAGGCGGCTCTCGACGAGTACGGGACGCTTGCTGCTCGACGCAATTAGAGGACCACAGCGAGTTCTTCGCCAGGTCTCCTTCATGACAAGTGACAGTGCGCTCTCGCCCAACCCAACTCGAGAGACGAAAGCGGATCTTCGCCGTCGGTTTCCCAAGCTTCTTCTTGATGCGGCCTCGAATGCGGAGGCCAGGAGTGCTGCCCTGCGAGCAGCTCTCAAGATCGGGGTCAACGTACCAGCCGATCTCCTCGAACCGGGGAACGTGGCTGCCTCACTGCAGCCACGTGAGATCGCTCGCTCGCTGCGACGTCTCAGTACTTCGACGCTCACTGTCGACGTTTCTGGTGCCTTGGACGCGATCCGAGTGAGCGCCGCACCGCGACTATCGCGGGACTTTCGGCTCGCACGAGACTTGACAAGGACCGTCACCAAACAGCTTCTAGAGCAGAGGACGGCCGCAGGGTTCCTGAAGCTGCTTTATCCAGATCGAGCTCCGGACACGATTCGTCGGGAAGAATTAGGGCCAATCATCGAGATGGCCGTGGAGATGAGAAGGCGGGTCACAGATCAGCTTGGCGTGATCTCACCAGCGGAGTTCAAGGAAGTTGCGTATACGTTCCGCGCCAAGGAGAGCTGACCGCCCTGGTCACCGGGTTTGCTCGAGGGGCAGCGAAGCCGGAGTGGGGATCGCCACAAGAGGGGGAAGAAGGACATGAACTGGCAAGACCGCATCACGGTCGATCCGCGGGTGTGTCACGGGAAGGCCTGCATCCGGGGCACTCGCGTGATGGTATCGGTGGTGCTAGACAACCTCGCCGCCAACGTCCCCACCGAGGAGATCCTGCGGAGCTATCCGACGTTGCGCCCCGAGGACATCCAGGCGGCGATCGCGTATGCGGCCGACCTGGCGCGTGAGCGGGTCATCCCTCTCGTGCCCGGCGCGGCGTAGTGCCCGATCACCCGCTCGCTTTCAAGGTCGACGAGAATCTTCCCGAGGACGTGGCTGCGGTGCTCCGCGAGGCGGGCCACGAGGCGGCCACGGTGACAAGCCAGGGACTCGCGGGCGCCGAGGATGCCCAGCTCAGCGAGACCCTCAGACGGGAAGGACGCATCCTCGTTACGCTCGACGTCGAATTCGGTGACATCCGGACATATCCGCCGGAGGAGTATCCCGGAATTGTCGTCCTGAGAATGACGAAGCAGGACAAGCGGCATGTTTTGGCCGCGATCCGCCGCATCCTTCCCGTCCTGAGGACGGATCCGGTCGCCCGGAGGCTTTGGATCGTGGAGGAGCACGCGGTCCGGATTCGGGGCGAAGCCTGAGGGATCAGTCAATTCGTCTCTGCGAGTTGTCCGTGTTTTGTCCGTGAACGCCCACCGACGAGCCCCAACTCGCCCCAACCCCACGCCACATAACTACCCGTCTCACAAGGAGTTTCGGCTCTCGTTCACCGCTATGAATCTGATCATTCGCGAATGAGTCGGCGAGCACTTCACGGACAATCGCTCGAACCCGGAGAACCGGCCGAAGTCCGTCCAGCTTTGGACTTCACCCGGTGTCTGCCGAGGCTCCGGTCGGGTAAGCTTCGCCCGGGCATCGCAGGAGGTAGCCATGGCGGAACCACCGAAGTGTCCGACCTCGCACTGCCCCGACAAGGGGAAACCCATGCCGTCTGCTGACCCCCGTAGACACGACAAGGACCGCAAGATCACACGTTACAAATGCCCGACGTGCGGGCAGGAGATTACTCAGCGGACGGCCTAAGCGTTCAAGCTGACCCGCTACCCATACGGCCTGTGATTTCCGAGAAGGTTTCCCCCAGCTGACGGGCTGATTCTCAAAACCTTTCCCCCAGGGGTTCTCAAAACCTTTCCCCCGCCCCCCGGGGCCCGGCCCTGAGCCGGGCCGGCCCCGGCCGCCTGGAAGCCGCCGCCACCCGACCGGGGGGCATGTGACTGAGACACGCGGTGCCCCTTGGGGCGGGCGGTTGTCCGGCGCTCGCATCCGGGGTCGCCAAGTGATCCTGAACGGGCGGTCAAGGAGCCCAACGTCCTGGACTTCTCGGTTTACCGCCTCCGCGGACCGGGTGCGTCAGGAGGCGGAACGACGGCCTCCCAGTCCTCGAAGGGGATCTCGGGGAGCCAGTCCCGCTCGCGATGCTCGGCGAGCCACCCGGCCAGGCTCCGGAAGACGCGCGGGTTCCGGGCCTTCTTCAGGTGGGCCGTCACCCAGAACCGGCGCTCGACACGATAGGGGCCGCACACCGGACACTCGACCTCGAGCCAGCCGGGGCGGTCGGCCCACTCGCGCACCACGGCCGCACGCCAGCACAAACCGCAGTGCTCTTCCCACATCGACCACCACGGTACCGAACTCCGCGACCGGGGGCAAGTCGGCGGGCGTCCGAAGTGCCGCGCCTGTTCCGGGACCACCGACTTGCAGGAGGCGGGGAACACGCATCGGCCCAACCGGTTCGCGTGACCCACCCTGCCTCCGACCGGCAGTGGGGCCGTCCAAGCTCGCGTCCGCCCCGGCTCTTCGTGGTGGCGACTCGATCACGGTCCGCCAAGGCGCTGACGTCGGGCTCAGACGTGCGCACTGAGCCTCGCCACAGGATGACGCGAGTGCCGATGAGGTTTCTAACCGGGACACGGGTTTGGGTGTCCACCGAGGTCCAGCGGCGCCGCGCGCAAAGAGAGTCCGCAAGACAGGCTGGACGAACT
>CAZDYT010000569.1:0-3204 GCA_964509395.1 uncultured bacterium | reverse complement strand
CCATCCTTTTATCCCAGCCCCCCCTTCTGCCCCTTACTTTGCGACAAGCCCGAAGGGTCTCGTCGTTGATGAAGAGCCGCCGATGCTGCCCGAGGCCCACCGAGTACGCGGCGATCTCCGCGGCTCGTCGCGCCGGCATCTGTCCCACGCGGGCGAGGCCGTCCGCATACGCTGCCCGGGTCGGGTAGACGAGGACGGCAAACCGGGAGGGAAGGGGGAGACCCAGTTCGGCGACCATGACGGCCGAGACCATCCGGATCAGCGCGTCATAGCTGCTGACGGCGCCGGGCTGGCCCGGGGGCGTCAGCGTCTCGGGCACGAGACTGACGAGGACCAGGGGGGCCCGGGCGCACCCGAAGCCGATCAGCGCGAGGGCCGCGATGAGCGCCAGACCTCGGCCGCCGCCGCGCCCCGCCGCTCGGAGCCGCTCGGGCGAGCCCGGGAATAGACGGGGGAAAGCGCTTGTTCTCTGTAGAGGCGGCGGCACGCGGGTAGACTATCTCCCCCGGCCGACCGGGGCAAGCCCCCAACACGAGCGACCCGGAGCGCCATGCCAGTGACGCGCCCAGATGGCCCGACCGAGCTTCCGCCGAACGAGGAGCGGCTGCCGGAGATCAGGCGGACGGGGTGTCGAGCGATCCGGGCGTTCTGTCTTGCGCTCTGCCTGCTCGTTCCCGGTCTCGCGAGCTCCCGGGACGCCTTCAAGGCGCTCGACCTGATCAAGCCCAAGCGGGTCCAGCGGGCGCAGGACTTCACGGTCCCGGCGCCCGACGGGAAATCCATCAGGCTCGCCGACTACAGAGGGAAGGTCGTCTTCCTGAACTTCTGGGCCACCTGGTGCCCGCCATGTCGGGAAGAAATGCCTGCCATGGAGCGGCTGTACCGGCGCTTCAAGGACCGGGGCCTGCTGGTGCTGGCGGTTTCGGTCGACGCCGAGGGGGCCCGGGTCGTGATCCCCTTCCTGGAGGAGCACAAGTTCAGCTACCCGATCGGGCTGGACCCGAAGATGGCGCTGGCTGAGAAGTACGGGGTGTACGCGCTGCCCTCGAGCTTCTTCGTGGACCGGCGGGGGAACTTGGCGGCGGTTGCGATCGGGCCCCGAGAGTGGGACTCCCCCGCCGCCTACGCGCTGATCGAAGGGTTACTGAGAGCGCAATAGCCCCCGGAGGGGAACGCGGGCCCCTCCCGGGGCGCTAGGTCACCCGGAGGGGGGCTCCGCCCTACGGGCTCACTGGCAGGCCGCCAAGGGCATGGTGGGCGTCGCCTTTATCGTGGTGCCGTTCCCGAAGACGTAGTCGTTGACCCTGGCGACCGAGTGGCAGGCCGCGCAGAACGCCACCTGACCTGCGCTCGTTCCTTCTCCCCAGAGGGTGCCGTCCGGATTGTAGCGCACCCAGTGCCAGTCGTTCGCGCTCGGATCGTAGCCCCGGGCCCGCTTTTCCATGGCGAAGACCGCACCGGGCGCGCCCGGCTTGCAGCCGCTGTTCTCGAAGGCCTCCTTGACGATGACGGTGCCCGCCGGGAACGGAAACTTCCCGTCCCTCGCCGCGGCGAGCCCGATCGGGTTCACGTAGGTGAACACGAACGAGTCGCCGTGGGTGGCGCTGTACACGGCCGTCCGGTTCACCCGCGTCCACCCCCGGTAGTCTTTGTACGGGCCGGTCTTCAGGGTCGAGTTCTTTGACTCGGCCTGACCCTCGACGGTGACCGCCACTCCCCCGAGCACGGCGACCGCGACGAGGCTGACAGGCATCAGACCCCACCGTATGAACATCGGGACACCTCCTTGAGCGGAACTTTCCTGACGTGGTCACGGATCGCGCATTCGATGTCGGAACCGCTGAGCCTCCCGTCTTATTCCTTTCTTAGACCTTAGACCGACCGGCGGCGAACGAGCGCGAGCTCCTGGGCCGACCCGCCGTCACTCGGCACGGCAAGGCGGGCGGCCCGGCAGGGGGGCGGCGGTCAGGGGCGCCCCGGGGAATAAGCCGGGGCGGCCGGATGTTGTGTGGGAGAGGCTGGGATCGGCCTCGCTCGTCCGAAACACCACGGCAACTGGGGAGGATGACCACGGAGCCCTGGCGTTATCCTCGCGTGATTTCGTCGTTTCTCGTCGGTCCCCTCACCGCCGGCCTGGTGGTCGCCCTCCTCCTGCCCGGGTTGGCGGCGGCGGCTTACGAGGAGGCGAAGGTCGACAACGCCGGACGGGTCACTGGGATCGTGCGCTTCTCGGGCACTCCGCCATCCCCCCGGCACCACGAGGTGACCCGGGACCGCGAGGTCTGCGGCGCGGAGCCCAAGACCTCGGAGGCGCTCCTGGTGTCTCCCTCCAAGGCGATCAAGAATGTCGTCGTCTACCTGGAGGAGGTCACGCAGGGGAAGGCCTTTTCGACCGCCTCCGTCGAGCTGGATCAGCATCGGTGCTGGTTCATCCCCCACGTGCTGCTGGTCCGGGCCGGGCACCCCTTCACGCTGGTCAACAGTGACGGGGTGCTCCACAACTTCCGGACCCCCGGCACCGCCGCGAACCCCGCGCTGAACAAGGCCCAGCCCAAGTTCAAGCGTCGCCTTCAGATCCAGATCGAGAACCCCGACGTCATCCCGGTCAACTGTGACGTCCACGAGTGGATGCACGCCGTCCTCGTGGTGATGGGGCACCCGTACTACACCCTGACCGACGAGGCCGGCACGTTTGCGCTCGGCGACGTCCCTCCTGGGCGCTACACCCTGGTGCTGTGGCATGAGGTGCTGGGCAACCAGACGCGGGACATTGTCGTGACGGCCAGCGGCGAGGCCAAGGTCAGCGTGGAGTTCAAGGGGAAATGAGCGAGGCGAACGATGGCACGGGTCGCGCGATCCAGCACTGCCGGAGCCAGATATGGCGGTGCTGAGAGCCACGAATGAGCCAACGTCCAGGCGGACACGTTCTGGGGTGCCCGCCCGGCGATGAGACAAGGAGGTAGGAGATGAGGTCAAGACTCGGAGTCGGGCTGCTCCTTTCGGTCCTCGTCCTGGTGTTCACGGGGGCCATGGCGGCTCATGCCCAGGTCAACCCCTGCGCCGCGAAGACGCTGAACCCCTGCGCGGCGAAGACCCTCAATCCCTGCGCCGCGAAGACGCTGAACCCCTGCGCGGCGAAGACCCTCAATCCCTGCGCCGCGAAGACGCTGAACCCCTGCGCGGCGAAGACCCTCAATCCCTGCG
>CAZDYT010000568.1:0-3209 GCA_964509395.1 uncultured bacterium | reverse complement strand
GTGCTGGCGGCCAACTTTCCCTGGGAGCAGTGAGCCGGAGCCGGCCCCCTCCTGGGGGGAGGTCCGGAAGGGGCGCGGAGCCCCCCTCCGGATGACCCTAGGTCGCCCGGAGGGCGTCCTTCAACTCGCGGGCAAGCGTCTCAACCGTGCCCCGGGTGCCGCCGGCGAGCTTCTGTCGCCACTCGCCCTCCGTCTCGAAGCGGCGGTCGCCGAGCCGCTCGGCCCATGGCCGCAGGGCCTCGCGGATGCCGCGGGGGTCGTAGGGATCACCCTTGAGCTCGCGGGCCCGCGCCATCACGTCCGGCGCCACCCGGACGAACGCCCGCAGAGCGGTGCCCGTCTTGATCGAGTACTTCCGGCCCGCCCAGGCGTGGGGGAAGGTCTGCGTGATCGCCTTGACGTAGTTGAGGAAGAAGCGCCGACCGGACTCGCGCAGCTCCTTGGCCCGCCCGCGCCCCCCCATCTTTTCCACCGCCTCGATGAGATCCACGATCTCCTCGGCGAGCGGCGCCTGGGCCACCTTCCCCCGGCCGACGCCCAGCATCTTGATCTCGCCCTGGAGCGGCGAGGTCTCGTCCTCGTTGAGGGCGCGGATGATGTCGTGGGCCAAGGCCTGATTCTCGTCCGGGTAGAGCTTGCGCCCCGAGAGGCTGACGAGGTGCGAGGGGTTGAGGCGGGTGTGCTTGGCGTTGATCGTGACGAAGAGCTCGACGATCTGTTGGGCATCGAGGCCGTCGAAGACGACCGCCGGCACGTCGAGGCCGGCCAGGTTCCCGTCGGCCGCGAGGGCGTGCAGCGCGAGGAGCCGGTGCTGCCCGTCGAGCACGCGGAGCACCCCGGGCTCCTCGGGGATCTCCAGCACGCCGAGGCTCGCGTGGTGGGCGACCGGCTTGAACGTCAGGCGCTTGTCCGAGGTGATGATCACGGCACCAGCGATGGCCGGAAGCTTTCCGGCCTCGCGGCAGTCGGTAAAGTACGTGACCAGCTCCTCGATCTTGCGGCGAATGACGGGACGCTGGTAGGCTTCGGCGCTCTCCCCGATCCGGCTCTCCAGGACCTCCCAGTTCACGCGCGTCCGCACCGACCGCCTGGGCTTCGGCGGCTCGGGCATCCCGCCGTACCCCAGCACCTCGAACCTGACCAGGCGGTCGATCTCACGGGCAGGGAACGAGGCTTGATAGAACTCCACGCCGTACTGCTTGATGCGATGCGCTGCGACCGTGATCATGGCCACTCTCGCGCCACACTGTAGCCGAGTGCTATCAGCGTGTCAACGGCGCGACCCGTCACGGAGTGATCTCGGCTCGGGGTTGACGGGGCGCTCTCGGCCCCGAAACAATGGGGCGGTCGGTCGGGGCCTCGGCCCCCGGGGGAGGGGATGGCGCGGGTTCGGGTGACGTACTGGCGGGACATCCCGGTCCTGGTCACGGCGCGGGACGACGCCGAGGAGGCCACCGTGCCACTCAGCGCGAGATTCCAGGAGCTGGTGGACGTCGTGGCCGTTCAGGCCGGGCTCACGGAGTTGGAGGCGTACCTCGCCCAGTGGCGGACCGGCCCCGAGGAGGAGCGCGACGGACCCGCGGAGGCCGTGGCCTGCGCGGTGGCGGGGGCGCTCGAGGAGCGGTTCGCGGACATTCGCGCCCGCCACCTCCGCTGAGCGGCCGCGTTCCGCAACGGGCTGCCGAGCAAGCATCGCGCCAAGCCGCACTCGAGGTACTCGTCTCCTCGAGGCACCGAACTCGTGGTCCACGAGTCGAGCTTCATGGCACGACCGGCTCGGGCTGTGGCGCTAGAGTCCTTGAAGCGCCGGGCTCGTGGCGAAAGGGTCAAGTTTCATGGCTCACCCGCCTCGGCCACGGTGCTAGAACTTGAACTCGATGAGCGCGCTTGCCTCGTGGCCGCCGAACCGCCCGTCGCGCGGCGCGTCGAGGCCGTACCCGTACCCGAGGATCAGCATCGTCCGCGGGGTCAGCGCGACGGTCAGCTTCGTCCCCACGCCCCGGAGCGTCCGGCGGGGCAACGCGTGACCCTCGAGGTAGTCGATGTGGGCGTAGTCCCAGGCAAGCTGGAGCCGCACGCGCTCGCTCCCGGGCCAGAGCGGAAACCGGTACGAGGCGTTGAGCAGCCAGAAGCGTCGGGCGAAGACCTCGTCGACGTAGTAGCCGTGGAGGACGAGCGGGAACTCATGGCGGAAAGGGAGGGCGCTCCCGAGCCGGAAGCTCGAGAGCGCGTCCGGCGTGTGCGCGGCGCCCGCCGTGAGGAAAACGCGCGCGGTGTGCGTCTTCGTGACCGTGATGATCCCGCCGACGCGAGCCCAGGCCCGCTGGGTCGTGTGCTCGATGCGGATCGGTGCCTCCGCGAAGCCGTACGGGTCGGCGTTCTGTCGGTAGCTCACCTCGTACCAGAGCGAGGCCTCGAGCGCCACGTCGGGCAGGAGCTCCGGGGGCTCGCCGCCGACGCGGACGCCGGCCCGGGCGGAGTAGATGGCCGTGTCCACCGGCAGCCGGAACTGCGGGGCAGTCTCCCACGATCGCTGATAGACGACATACTGCGGCCGGAGCCGGAGCTGGCCCTCGATGGGCAAAAGCTCCGCGATCTTCAGACGCCGGTAGTAGGTGAAGGTCGTCTCGCCGCCGTGCCCCCAGAACGACTCGCGCTCCTTGTGGTTTCCCGCGCGGAACTCGTCGAAGTCGTACGGGAAGAATCCGCCCGCGACGCCGACGCCGATGGCGTGGCCGTCGGCCGGCCAGCGGTCCCGGACCAGCTCCGTGGTCAGATAGGTCGGGGCGAAGATCACCCGCCAGTACCAGTCCTCCTCGATGAAGTGCGGCCGGTTCCAGAGGAAGAAGCCGTAGCCCGAGAGGGGGCCATTGCCCCGGAGCGGTCCCTCGACGCCCAGCTCGAGGTTGGCCCGGGGCTCGGGGTCGAGCTGGGCGCTCGCGACGCGGGCGCAGCCGAGTATGGCGGCGAGGGCGAGAGGGGGGAGGGCGAGGCAGCCGGACCTCCGGCCTCCGACCCGCGCGAGAGCCTGCCGGAGACCTGGTCGAGCTCGATGGCGCGTAGTCTTTCAGTCTAACAGAGGAGACCGCGAAACCATGCAAAACCCGCGCCCCGGGCGCGCGGCGGTGGGTGGTAGAATGGCGCGCGTTCCTCGGGTCGCGGCGCCTCCGGCCTCCGGCTGCTCCCGTCATCCGAAGCGGAGGGCCGGA
>CAZDYT010000567.1:0-3210 GCA_964509395.1 uncultured bacterium | reverse complement strand
CCTCATCCGCTCGGAGCAGCACGGACTGCGGAATCGTCAGGCCGAGCGCCTTCGCTGAGTTGTCGTGGCGGCACGGACGGCTCGCACCCGGTCGGCTACCGTCCGTTGGAATCCGTGTCCGATGCGGTCGATGCTTCCGAACCTTATGCCGCTTGTGATGCGTCTCAGCTGAGCGGTGCCAGCATTGCCTCCGCCTGCGCCAGCCAGAAACCCATGTCCATCTCGCGGTACATCGTCACAGCGGTTGTGAGATGCTCTCGGGCCTCCTGCCGCTTGCCTGCTCGCTCGTACAGCTTGCCGAGACCGAGGTGGCAGTGGGCCACGAGCGGGCGCATGCCGAGCTCGGTGGCGAGAACCCACGCCTGTCGGTAGTAGCCTTCGGCTGCGTCGACATCGGGAAGATTGGTATGGGCGGTGATCTCTCCGAGGAGGCGAAGGGTATAGGCCTCCTGTCCGCGTTCGTTCTGCCGGCGGACCAGCGCGAGACTCTCCTGCGCTCGGGTGGTTGCCTCTCCCACTCGACCAGACAGGAGATATACCTCGCCAAGGAAGACGACGTTCAGCGAATACCGAAACAGCAGCCGTCTCGCAGCCGCCTGTTCCACGGCGTGCTCGAGCAGCGGCAAGCCATCCTCGAGGCGGCCCGACCATCCATAGGCAAATCCCAGGGCCCCGCTGATGATAGGCATCACAACAGTGATTTGTCCGCCCCGGCAGAGCTCGCGGCCGCGTTCGAGAGCGTTGATCGCGATCGGCCAGTCCCCCTGACGCACGGCCACGAGCCCCCGACCGAGACAGGCAAAAGCCAGCGTGTAGGCATGACTGGCGGTCTCCGCAATGCGGACGGCATCGTTGGCATGGTGGATGGCCTCGCCAAACTGGCCCAGCTCTGTGAGCGCGTCGGACAACATGTGTCTGGAGAACGCGGACTGAATGGTGGCCTGGCCAAACCGCTCCTGGCCGAGGTCGTCTGTGATTAACACCAAGTTCCGCTTGAGGGACGTCACGGCCTCACGATAGGTCCCCATCGCATGGTGGATCACGCCAAGATACGAGTTTGCTGGGACCTCAAGCGCTACGTCGTGGAGGCTCGTGGCGATCGTCAGCGCGTGCCGGCCAAGCTTGAGGCCCTCCTCGTGCTCCCCGGTCAGCAGGCACTGGATCACCATGTAGTGAAGGGCCCGAGCCGATCGCCGCTGATCGCCAAGCGTCTCGGCGAGCGCTTGGGCCTCACGAAGGTGTTCCTGCATGCGTGCCACGTCACCGAGCGGCAACAAGGACGTTCGAAGATTGAACCGGATGTCGATCCCCTGCTCCAGGACCTCGCGAGTCTTGGGCAGGTGGCCCAAGGCGGCCAGCGCTTGCTCGAAGTAGGCGGCTGATTCGCGATTGGCGGAGCGTTCGAATGCCTTCGCCCCCGCCTGGCGGAGATAGGCGACCGCCGCTGCCCACGCTTCGCCCTTGAAGGCATGGTGGGCCAGCCGCTCGACCTGCTCGGTCAGCCGCTCGGGGTAGAGCGCCTCGATGGCCTCCACGATCCTGGCGTGGAGCGCGCGCCGGCGCTCCTGGAGCACGCTTCCATAGGCGACCTCGTGGGTGAGCGCATGCTTGAACGTGTACTCGAGATCCGGGAAGAGGCTCGTCTCGTACAGGAACTCGGCTGCCTGGAGGTGGCTGAGCCCCCGGCGAAGGCCGTCCTCGGACACATCCGCGATGGCCTGTAAGAGCGCGAACGGCACGTCCTTCCCGATGACGGAGGCGGCCTGGAGGAGGCGCTTGTCCTCGGGCGGCAGCCGGTCGATTCGCGCCGCGAGGACTGCCTGCGCCGTCGCCGGGATCTGCCACGCGTCCGGCGGCTTCGTCATCCGATAGGCCCCCCGCTCCCCGACGAGCACCTTAGTCTCCACGAGGCTCTGCACGCTTTCTTCCAGGAAGAAGGGGTTGCCCTCGGTCCGCGCGATCAACACCCGCTTGAGCGGCTCAAGGGACCCGTCCTCGCCCAGGAGGGCGTGGAGCAGCTCTTCGGCGCTTTCGGGCGGCAACGGGTCGATCCGCAGCTGGAGGTAGTAAGTCTTGCGGCCCCACGCGTGCTCGTACTCGGGTCGGTAGTTGACGACGAGCAGGACGCGCGCAGTCGGCAGGCTCTCCATCAGACCGTCGAGCAGCGCCTGGGTCTCGGAGTCGATCCAGTGGAGATCCTCGAAAATCACGAGCAACGGCTGGACCTGGCTTTCTCGGAGGAGCAGTCGTTTGACCGCATCCAGGGTCCGCTGCCGGCGTTGGGGCGGGTCGAGGGCGTCCCACGCGGCATCGTCGACGGGCACATCCAGCAGCGCCAGCAGCGGAGTCAGCAGCGGCTCCAGCGCGCGGTCCAGCATCAGGAGCTTCCCGGCCACTCGTTCACGGATCTCCCGCTGGTCATCGCGGTCCTGGATCTTGAAATACGCCTTCAGCAGCTCGATGACGGGCAGGTACGGCGTGGCCTTCCCATAGGAGACCGAGCCGCTCTCGAGCACCAGCCAGCCGTGAGTGCGGTGCGACCGCGCGAACTCCCAGACGAGCCGCGATTTCCCCACGCCGGCCTCGCCCACAACGGCGACGGTCTGCCCGTGTCCCGCCGCGGTGCGCTCAAGAGCCTGAGCCAACTGCTGCAGCTCACTCTCGCGCCCGACAAAGCGGGTCAGGCCTCGCGCGGCGCTGGCCTGTAGCCGGGATCGCGCCGGCCCGATCCCGGTCAGCTCGTACACCTGCGTCGCGGTCTCGAGCCCCTTTACGGTGACCGCCCCCAGCGGTCTCACCTGGACGAACCCCTCGGCCAGCTTCAGGGTGTCGCCGGTGACGAGCACGGTCCCCGGCTTCGCCATCTGCTCCATCCGGGCGGCCAGATGGGTCGTCTGCCCGACCGCGGTGTAATCCATGCGGAGATCGCTGCCGATCGACCGCACGACCACCTCGCCGGAATTGAGCCCCACGCGGATTTGCACGGGCGTGCCGCCCCCGCGCTGGATCTCGTCTGCGTAGAGGTTGACCCGACGCTGCATTCTCAGCGCGGCATAGCAGGCGCGGACGGCGTGATCCTCGTGCGCGACCGGGGCGCCGAAGAGGGCCATGATGCCGTCACCCATCACCTGGTTCACCGTGCCCTCGTAGCGGTGGACCCCCTCCATCATCCGCTCGAGGACCGGGTCGAGGAGCTTCCGCGCCTCCTCG
>CAZDYT010000566.1:0-3223 GCA_964509395.1 uncultured bacterium | reverse complement strand
GCTGGGGGGCCGAGACAGGCGGCGTGAGGGCGGGATAGCCGGAGTCGGGCGGGATCTCGTGGGCGACGATCCGACCGCCGGGCCGCACAAGGCTCGCGATGCGCCGGAGGCTGCCGGCAGGGTCCGGCTGATGGACCAAGAATCGGCGCACGTATGCCAGGTCGAACGGGCCCAGTGGGCACAGAACTGACGTGCCGACGGTGTCGAGCTCGGCCTGGACCAGCATGACGGTCGTGCAGTCTCGCTGATTGAGGATCGCGCGGGCCAGGGCGAGCGCCTCGCCACTGGCGTCGAGGCCGACGACTCGGCCCTCGGAGCCGACCAGGTTGGCCAACGCAGGCAATGCGCCAAGCGGCCCACAGCCGATGTCGATGGCCCGACCACCCGACGCAAGGCCGGCGCGGAAACAAGCCTCGGTGACGAACTCACCCAGGACCTCTGACGACCGGATCAGGCGGTCCTGGTCTCCCTGACCACGATCAAACAGGTAGCTGGTTTGCGGGGATGGCTGGCTCATGGCAGCCTCCTTGGGGCATCGCCGGCGCCCGTGCGGGAGCCGGCAAGCGCCCGACCGCGGTTCGTGACTGGTCCTCGCCAGATGGCCCACCTAGCGTAGGTCGCGTGAGACCGCGACTGCAAGCAGCAACGCCCGGACGCCTGTCGAGCCGAGATCCTCGAAACAGGAGCGCTTGAGATGCTCCCTCGTCCAGACGAAGCGACTCATGGGGCGCTCTGTTCGCCCTGGAGCCGGGTGCGCCAGCTCCGGGGGCCGCAGGTGAGGACGCGAGCGTGGTGGAGCAGGCGGTCGAAGAACGTGGCGACGGCCGCGGTATCGCCGAGGAGCTTCCCTCAGTCCTCCACGGGACGGTTCGACGTGATGAGCGTCGAAGCCTTTTCGTACCGTCGCATGATGATCTCCAGGAGATCCTCGGTCGAGGACGGCCGGGCGGCGGCTCGGTCCGTCACCGCATGTTCCCGGTATGGCCCAACGAGTAGCGTCCGGGCTGCGGCCACACCGTGAGGCCGTGCGGCTCCTTGCCCACGGGGATACTGGTCACCCAACCCGTCTCGGTGTCGATGGCATAGACGACGTCGTCGTAGCGGCCCGAGAGCCACAGCACCGTACCGTCCGCGCTCACGTTCCCCATGTCCGGGCTGCCGCCCCCCGGAATCGGCCACGTGGCCACGATCGTGCGCGTGACAAAGTCGATGACGGAGACGCTGCCCGGACCACGCGGCCGACCGCGGACCTGAGAGGAGCCGCGGTTGGCGACGTACAGCTTCGTCCCGTCGCGGCTCGGGTAGAGCCCGTGCGTCCCGACGCCGGTCTTGATGAAGCCGACCTCCTTGAAGGCCTGGCCGTCGATCAGGAAGACCCCGCCGGCCCGCATGTCGGCCACGAAGAAGATCCGGCCGTCCGGAGAGACGCGGATGTCCTGCGGCATGCCCTCCCTCGAGAGCCGGAGGTAGCCGAGCACCGCACGGTTCACGAGGTCGACCTTCGCCAGGCTCCCCTGGAACTCGCAGGTGAAGATCGCGAAGCGCCCGTCGATGGAAAAGTCGGCATGGTTGATCCCGGCGCACTGCGGGACCTCCAGCGACCACTGCAGCGTCATCGTCTGCGGATCCCGGAGGTCGAGCCGCTTGAGCGCCTCGGCCACCACGATCGCCGAGCGGCCGTCGGGCGTGAAGTACATGTTGTAGGGGTCGTCGACCGGGATGGCCTTCCCCGGCCGGCCCGTTGTCGGGTCGATCGGCGTCAGGCTCCCGTCGGTGCGCCCCTCGGCGTTGTTGGTGACCCAGAGCGTCTTGAGGTCGTATGACGGGACGACGTGCTGGGGGTGCTCGCCCACGCGGAACCGATCGACGACCTTACGTGTCGCCGGATCGATCACGTACACGTCGTTCGACCTCAGGTTGGGTACGTAGACCCGCGGGAGCGCGTTCGCGACGGCCGGGCTGAGCCGACCGGCCCTCGTCTCGCTGTAGAGGTTGGCCGGGTCGAGCACCGGCGGCATCCCGCGGATCACCTCGACGGAGCCCGTGCGCGGCTGGCCGGCCGCCGACGCTTGACACAGGACGGCGGCGAGCGCGAGTCCCACGAGCACACGCCGTGGAGCTCGATTCAGGAGCTGCCTGGCACTCTCTCGCGATCCGCTCACTGCGTTCGTCTCCCGCCGCACCCCCCCACCGTCAACGATGCGCGATCGCCCTCCGGATCGCGTCGACCGTACGGCTCACGATCAGCTCGATCCCCAGCTGACCCAGCTCCACGCTGGCCCGGCTCGGGTCGCCGTCGGCGCCGTCCCCGGCCGGAACCCCCGACCCGCCTCGAGGGCGTCCCATCCGGACCAGCCGAGGGTCGACGGCCAGCGTCAAGGCGGTGTCCGCGAGTCCGGCGTGGCTGCCCAGCTCTTCGTCCCGGTACCCGCGCGCCTTGAGAAGCTCGTGAAACCCGGCCGTCGACGCGCGGTAGTACTCTTCGACGGCGTGCACCCTGACCGGCGTCCCCGCCCACTCTCGATTGAGCCGCGCCGCCACCGCCTTCCCGCCCGCCTGCGTCGAGCCGTGATCGCCGAGGAGGACGACATCGCGGAAGCCATGCAGCCGAACGCTGCGCACCGCGGATTCGAGCGTTCGCCGGAACACGTCCTCCGGCACGGTGATCGTCCCCGGAAACCGCATATGCCCGCGCGGCGGGCTGACCGAGCCCTCCGGGACGTATGCCAGCACGGGGCCCACGAGCGCGTTGCCGAGCGCCCGCGCGATCCGCTCCGAGAGCACCCTGACGCGCAGGTTGTGCTTGCCCAGCGCCATGTGAGGCCCGTTTTGCTCGGTACCCCCGACCGGGAGGATGATCGTCGTCTTGCCGGACTGGACGAGGTCGCGGAGCTCCGTCCACGTCAGCTCCTCCAGGAAGACCGTGTCGGGCGCCTGCGCGAGCACCGGACACGCGAGCGCTGCCAGCAGGCACAGGATTGCGATGAAGGCTTTTCGGAGGACGCTTTGGCGTCCAGGATGGGAGAGCGAGGCGGCAATCATGCGTCCCACGGATCAGGCTCCCGCAGCGAGGGGAGGGGCCCCCGGCGGCTTGGCTGTGAAACACAATGAAACACGCGCTCCATTTTCGCGCTTGTGGACCACCAGCCCAACCTTTCGTTCGAGGTCATATTGATCGCTGCATAAATAATAGAAAACAGGCCGGGTCTGTGGTACACATGGC
>CAZDYT010000565.1:0-3233 GCA_964509395.1 uncultured bacterium | reverse complement strand
TTCGTCGGTGGGGGAGCTGGGGTGGGAGCTGCAGGTGCCGAGCGATCAGGGGCTGCGGCTCTGCGACCTCCTGTGGGAGGCGTGCCTGGAGCACGGCGTGGTCCCGGTCGGGATCGGCGTCTACGGCACCACCGGGCGGCTCGAGAAGGGGTACCGCGCGTACGGCAACGAGCTCGAGCAGGAGTACGACCTGGTCGAGGCGGGCCTGGCCCGACCGACCGTGAAGCCCCAGGCGTTCATCGGCAAGGAGGCCTACCTCGCGCAGCGGGCCGAGCCGCCGGCGGCCGTGCTCTGCACGCTGACGGTCGACGACCATCGCTCCGCGTCCGGAGTCCCGCGGTACATGCTGGGACGGGAGCCGATCCTGGCGCCCGACGGCGCGCCCCTCGTGGACCGCAAGGGACGGCGCTCCTACGTGACCAGCGCGGGATCCGGCCCCTCCGTGGGCAAGTACATCCTGATGGGCTACCTGCCGCCCGAGTACGCCCGCGTGGGGACCCGGCTCGCGGTCGAGTACTTCGCCGAGCGCTACCCGGTCACCGTCGCGGTCGTGGGGAGCACGCCCCTCTTCGATCCGGAGAACACGCGGATGAAGCGGTGAGCGGGCGACGCCGATGAACGTCCTGGTGGGCATCAAGCGCGTCCCGGCGGTGGCCGGCAAGATCACGCTGACCGCGGACGCGCAGGAGATCGACACGCGGCACCTCGCCTTCACCATGAGCCCGCACGAGGAGTGCGCCGTGGAGGAGGCCGTCCGCCTCGTCGCGGCCCACGGCGGCAGCGCCACGGTCCTGACCCTCGGGCCCGAGGCGGCCATCGAGCAGCTCCGGGACGCCATGGCGCTCGGCATCGACCGCGCCGTCCTGCTGGAGACGGACGGCCGGGAGTGGGACCCCATGGCCACCGCGGCGGCCATCGTGGACGCCGTCCGGGCCCAGGGGGCGGCCGGTCCCGAGTTCGACCTCCTGCTCTTCGGCAACGAGGCCGCGGACACCGGCGACTATCAGCTCGGGATCCGCGTGGCCCATGCCCTGGACCTCCCGTGCGTGACGGGGGTCAAGGCGCTGGAGGTCGGGAACGGGCGCGTCGCCGCGAGGCGGGAGGCCGCCGGCGGGTGGGAGATCTTCGACGTGACGTTGCCGGCCGTCCTGACGGTCAAGGAAGGCCTCAACCTCCCCCGCTACCCCTCGCTCCCCGGCCGGCTGAAGGCCAAGAAGAAGGCGATCGAGCGTATCCGGCCGCAGTGGCACGGGGGTGGACTGGAGAAGGTCCGCCTGAAGGTGCCGAAGGAACGAGGCAGCGCGGTGGAGATCCTCGGCCGGGGTCCGGAGGCCGCGCCGCGGGCCGTCGAGGTCTTGCGCGCGCTGGGGCTCGTCTCGAGCGGCCCCGGGCGGGGCTCGCCATGATCCTCGGTCTGGTCGAGCACGATCGGGGGCGACTCAACGAGTGCTCGCCGGAGATGCTCACGCTCGGGTGGCGCCTCGCTCACCGCCTGAGGATGCCGCTGCACGCCGTCCTCGTCGGCTCGGAGGCGCGTCCGCTCGCCGCGCGGCTGTCGGCGTACGGGGTCTCCGTCGTGCACCTCGTCCACCACGAGCGCCTGAGCGACTACGCCCCGGGCGCCTGGGCGCAGGGGGTCGTCCGGATCATCGAGGCCGAGCACCCGCAGGCCGTCCTCGCGGCGGGCACCGAGCGCGGCAACGAGGTGATGGCGCAGGTGGCGGCGAGAACCGGCCTCCCGATGGCAGCCAACTGCACGGAGATCCAGCCAGGGGAGCCCTACCTCGTCACGCGGCTGCGCTGGGGCGGCAGCCTGCTCGAGGAGGCGCGGCTCACCGGGGCGGTGAAGCTCCTGACCGTCGCCCCGCACGCGGTGCCGGCCGAGGAGGCCCCGGAGGCCGGCGAGGCCGCGGTCAAGGCCGTCACGCCCACCGTCACCGACGCGGACCTGCGGGTCCGCGTGACGGGGCGGATCGAGGCAGCCCGAAGCAAAATCTCGCTGGCAGACGCCCGCGTCGTGGTCAGCGGGGGGCGCGGCGTCGGGAGCGCCGACGGATTCAAGGCCCTCGAGGAGCTGGCCCAACTCCTGGACGCGGCCGTCGGGTGCTCGCGGGTGGCCACCAGCCTCGGCTGGCGCCCGCACGCGGACCAGGTCGGCCAGACCGGGACGCGGATCGCCCCCGAGCTCTACATCGCGTGCGGCATCAGCGGGGCCATCCAGCACCTGGTCGGCTGCAAGGGCGCCAAGCGCATCCTCGCCATCAACACCGACCCCGAGGCGCCGATCGTGGCGAAGGCCGACTACGCGATCATCGGCGACCTGCGCGCGGTCATCCCGGCCCTGACCGCCGAGATCCGGAAAGCCAAAGGCGGCTAGCGCCGTGGCCGATCCCCGTCGCAGCCCGGCGTCCTCGGTCGTCGGCGGGCCTCACCGTAGGCGGCATACGCCTCGGCCCGCCTCCTCCCTACGTCCTAGGGCTGCTCGGGTCTCAGCCACGGTCCGAGGCGGTTGGGCGATGAAACTTGACTCATTGACCACAAGTTTGGTGATTCAAGGACCCTAGCGGCGCTCCGAGCGCCGGCGGGGCGAGGCCCTGAACGCGCATTATTCACGAATGCACGCAGGGGGGAGGGTGGGTGACGCGGCGAACGGGCGCCCACGGCGCCCGCAGCGGCGGGGATACACCGCCGACGGTCATCCGCGCGTGGCGCTCCGGACGGCCTCAGGGGCGCTACGCTCTTCCGCCGCGAGGACGCCGGTGGGCTGTTCGCCGCGGCAGGACCCACCCGACGCTTCGTGAATAAGTCGGCCTGGCCTAAACCTCAAGGGGCGGGGTGCTCCTGTCAACCGTCGGCTTGAGCCGGACAACCAGCGCCGAGGAGGAGGCCGGGTGATGCAGGATCTGCAGTTCCTGTCGCGGGTGTATCACGCCGTTCTCACCGGGTTCGTGGAGGACGGACGGGCGCCACATTACACCGCACTGGTTGCCAGTCTCCGGCTGAGCCCGGACGACGCACGCCAGGCACAGCGGGACCTCGTCGCGGTCATCGGCGGGCCGCACTGGCTGATGCCTGGCACCGACTACGTCGCCTCGTTTTCCCCGTTTTCCAACGTCCCGACCCAATACCTGATCTCCGTGGAAGGCGAGCAAAAGTGGTACGGGCAGTGAGGGCTGGAATCGCTGGCGGTCAGCTGGCTATTCCCTGGGAAGCCGGTTGAGATTCAGGCGCGT
>CAZDYT010000564.1:0-3244 GCA_964509395.1 uncultured bacterium | reverse complement strand
TAGCCCCGAGCACCTCCAGCATCGCCCCCACCCCCTCTCCTTCGACCTCAGGCGGGGAAGGCCTAACGGCCTAACCTCGTCCAGCAAGCCGGGTGCCAAGACGGATCACGGAAAGCGCCGGAAAAGCCGGGGATTTGGAGCGGTGCCGGAAGAGAGACTGGGGCGCCGCGGGGACAAGAGGGGCACCCGCGCCCCACCGGAGGGGAGGCGCCGCGGCGGCGCCTCCAGGCGGCGAGCCCCTCGCCGTAACCGACCAGGAGAACGGGGGATCCGGGCGACGCGCTCGACCCGCTCGGCGACGCTGCCCTCGCGAGGGGAATTGCGATCTCCGACCGAAACGCTCGCCATCCGTGGGTTCCGAACGATCATCGCCGGCCGACGGGAAGAGCGTGGTCACTGGTCCCACGACGTCACGGGCATCTCAGCGGACATCGCCGGAATCCTGCAAACACGCCATGGAAGGGAGAGCAAATGCACTACGCCAAGGCGAGGGCAAATGCACTACGCCAAAGGGAGAGCAAATGCACTACGCCAGAGCCGGACGGCCTCGAACGGCTCACCCGAGGGGGCCGTGCAGCCCATTTGTCTGGGCGCCGGTGTGGGGCTATTATTCCGTATACTCCAATCGCCGCGAGGAGTGCCGCCGATGCTCTGGAATCCCGACGCTGAGACGATGCCTCGCCACAGGATGGCGGCTCTCCAGGTCGAGCGGCTCCGGACGACGCTCCGCCGGGCTGCCGAACGGGTCCCCTTCTACCGCGAGGCCTTCGCCGCAGCCAGACTCGCCCCGGACGCCATCCAGCGCCTGGAGGACCTTCCCCGGATTCCGTTCACGCTGAAGGCGCATTTCAGGGATCACTATCCCTTTGGCCTGTTCGCGGTGCCGCGGACCGAGATCGTCCGGATCCACGCCTCGTCCGGCACGAGAGGAAAACCCACCGTCGTCGGCTACACGCGGAACGACCTCCGGGTGTGGCGGGAGGTGATGGCGCGCTCGCTGGCCGCCGCCGGCGCCGAGCCGGGGCAGATGATCCACATCGCCTACGGGTACGGGCTCTTCACCGGAGGGCTCGGCTTCCACGACGCGGCCGAGCACATGGGGCTGACCGTGGTCCCGGCCTCGTCCGGCAATACGCTGCGCCAGCTCATGCTGCTGCAGGACTTCCGCCCCCAGGGGCTGGCCTGCACGCCCTCCTTCGCGCTTCACATCGGCGAGAGCCTGCGCGAGCAGGGGATCGACGGCGCCGCGCTGGGGCTCCGCTACGGCCTCTTCGGCGCCGAGCCGTGGACGGAGTCGATGCGACGGGAGATCGAGGCGCGGCTCGGGCTCACGGCGGTCGACTTCTACGGGCTGTCGGAGATGATCGGCCCGGGCGTCTCCGTGGAGTGCGCGGAGGCCCGGGAGGGGCTCCACATCAACGAGGATCACTTCCTCCCCGAGGCCGTCGATGCCGCGGGGAACCCGCTGCCGCCCGGAACGGAGGGAGAGCTGGTGCTCACGACGCTCACCAAGGAAGCGCTCCCCGCCATCCGGTACCGGACGGGCGACGTGACCAGCCTGAACCCCGAGCCGTGCAAGTGCGGGCGGACCACGGTGCGCATGGCGCGCGTCAAGGGGCGGACGGACGACATGCTGGTCATCAAGGGCGTCAACGTCTACCCGTCCCAGGTCGAGGCCGCGCTCCTCGCGCTCCCGGATCTCGCCCCCCACTACCAGCTCGTGGTGGACCGCACCCACGGGTTCCCGCAGCTGGAGGTTCACGTGGAGCCGGCCGAGGGGCTGGTCCAGCGCTGGGGGCGCTTCGAGCCGACGCATCCGGAGGTGGCCGTCCTCCGCGAGCGCGTGGGCGCGCAGTTGCGAGCGATGCTGACGCTGAGTCCCGACGTCGTCATTGCCCCGCCGAAGAGCATCCCCCGGAGCGAGGGGAAGGCGGTGCGGGTCGTCGAAAAAAAGTGAGGAGGACGTTATGAACCGATCGCGCGTTGCGCTCATCGTCGTCTTGGCTCTCACGCTGACGCTCCCGCTCGGTGCCGCGGCCCAGGAGTACCGGATCGGGTTCGTCTCGGCCATCACGGGCCCCGCCTCCTCCCTCGGCGTCCCCGAACGGGACGTCGCCGTCATGATCCAGAAGGAATTGGAGGCCAAGGGCGGGGTCACCGGTCCCGACGGGAAAAAGTACCCCGTCAAGATCGTCATCCACGACGACGAATCCAAGGTGGAGACCACGAAACGCCTCGTGAAGAAGCTGATCGCCGAGGACAAGGTCCACGTCGTGATCGCCTCCAGCCAAAGCCCGACAAGCATCGCGGTGATCCCGGACGCCACCGAAGGGAAAGTGCCCCTCATCTCCATGGCGTCCAGCCACGCGATCGTCACCCCGATCAAGGAACGCTTCTGGGTCTTCAAGACCCCCCAGTCCAACATCCACGTGTCCACCCACCAGGTGAAATACCTGAAGGCCAAGCGCTACACGAAGATCGCCAGCCTCTACGTCAACGACGCCTTCGGCGAGGACTCCCGCCGGGGGCTCGCCGCCACGATCAAGGACTCCGGCATCGAGATCGTGTACGAGGACAAGTTCGAGCACACCGACAAGGACATGACGCCCCAGCTCACCAAGGCGAAGGCCAGCGGCGCCCAGGCGCTCATCGTCCACGCCATCCCGCCGTCGGCCTCGATCATCACCAAGCAGTTCCGGGACCTCGGGCTCACGATCCCCTTGATCCACAACCACGGGGTCGGGAACAAGCCGTTCACGGATCTGGCCGGCGGCGCCGCCGACGGCGTGATCTTCCCCATCGGCAAGATGCTTGTGGCGGAGGGACTCCCGGACAGCGACCCGCAGAAGAAGGTCCTGGTCGACTTCGTCGCGTGGTACGAGAAGGGGACCGGTAAGCCGCGCAGCACGTTCGCGGGGCACGCTTGGGACGCCCTCCGGATGAGTTTCATGGCGTTCGCCAAGGTCTCACCCACCATGCCCCTCGACCAGGCACGGGCGAAGGTCCGCGACGAGCTGGAGAAGGTCAGGAACTTCGCCGGGACGGGCGGGATCTTCAACATGTCGCCCGAGGACCACGTGGGGCTCGACGAGCGCTCCATGGTGCTGGTGCGGATCGAGGGCGGGAAATGGACGTACCTTCCCTCCGAGAAGTGGTAGCGCGCGGGAGAGCGTATCTCCGCTGACCAACTCCTCCAGCTCGTCCTCGCCGGGCTGACGACGGGGAGCATCTACGCCCTGATCGC
>CAZDYT010000563.1:0-3261 GCA_964509395.1 uncultured bacterium | reverse complement strand
GGCGGAGAGGGTAGCACAGCCGGCCCGACGCAGGCCATGGCCCGCAGCCGACGGGCCCACAGGGTCCGAAAGGGCACCCGGCCGCGGCGACCAGGGCGGCGCGCCGCCCGCAGACGCCCAACCCCGTTGAACGCGGGCGCTCCCTCGGCGTACCATCCCGTTATGGCGCGAAGGCGGAGCGCCAAGTCCCTGGTCGCGTGGCGCCGGCGGGCGATCGAGCGCATGGGCCGCTCGCGCGCCGCCACCCTCCGGCTGCTCGCGCGGATGCCCGAGGAGGTCCTCCGCCGACCGCGGACCCAGGGGGAGTGGTCGATCAAGGACGTGCTGACCCACATCGCCGGCTGGGAGGAGGAGGGCACGCGCCGGCTCAAGCTGATCGCGCGGGGCCGCGGGGACCGAGTCGTCTGGTACGAGACGATGGCCGACGCCGATCGGTTCAACGCGCGGGCGGTCAGGGCCGGGCGGCGGCTCGGACCCAGGGCCCTCTTGCGGCGACTCGCGCGGGCCCGCGGAGACCTCGTGCGCGCGCTCAGTCGGGTGCCGCCGCGCGCGCTCGGAGACCCGGGGCCCGGGCTGCCTGTCACCGTCTGGCTCCGCGAATTCGCGTGGACCCACGAGGGCGCGCATCGCCAGGAGATCCGCGAATGGGGGCGGGCCCAGCGCGCGCGGCGTGCCTCCATCGGAAGGCGCTGATCCCTCGATGGCGATCGACCCGTTCTTCAACGACCGCTCGACGATCGACGTCTTCGAGCGCTCGTTCTACGCCGGCGCGGAGACCGCCGAAGAAGTCGAGGCGATCCTCGCGTGGCGCCCTCGGCCCCGCCGGATCCTCGACATCGGGTGCAACGCCGGGCTCCATGCCCTGGAGTGGGCGCGGCGGGAGGTCGAGATCGTGGGTGTGGACTCGGCCCCGGTGGCCATCGAGCTGGCCCGGGAGCGGGCCGCGGGCCTGCGCTGCGTCCGGTTCGAGGTCGCGGACCTCCTGGAGGGCCGGCTGGACCGCTGGGGAACCTTCGACCTCATCACGTCGCTCGGCGGCGTCTTCAACTGCATCGAGCGCACCGATCTCGTCCCGGCCTTCGCGGCGGTCCGCGCCGCGCTCGCCCCGGATGGCGACCTCGTGTTCGACGTGCTGAAGTGGTTCGAGGGCCGGCGGAAGATCTTCCTACGGCGTGACAGCGGGGGCGACCTCCGGATCGTGTGGGAGTTCCACCTCGATCCCGTCCGGGGGCGCGGTCGTGTCGTCGGCCACTTCCTCGAGACCGGCGCGGTGCAGGACTCCGAGCGCTCCTTCTACACGATCCCGGAGGTGAGCTCACTCCTCGCCGTCGCGGGCCTCGACCGCGTCGCCGTGGCCGGCAACCTCGCCTTCTCCGAAGACCCCGAGAGCGCCGAGCCGAGCGTCTTCTTCCGCGCCCGGCTCCGCCCGGGCTAGGTCCCCCGGAGGGAGGCTCTGCCCCCCTTCCGGACCTCCCCTCAGGGGGGTTGCGCCGGCGAAGCCGGCGCTCGGAGCGGAACACCTTGAGACGCTGCGGTAGTTCTCGCGCGAGTCGCGCGGGTTTTCCGACAGACACCCGGCGGCCACCGCGCTTGACCCACGGCCAAGATCGACCCGAGGGTCTTCGCGGAGACGGTAGCGGGCCCCGACCCGTCGGCCTCGACCCTGGCCGTCGTCCGCTGGGAGGAGGATAGCGCCATGGCGATCGAGCCGTTCACTACAAAGGACTTCCAGCTCTTCGACATCCCGGGCTTCGCCGAGCGGATGGCCGCGATCCGCGCCCGGGTCCGGCCGAAACTCGAGCGGCTCGGCGGGACCCTCGGGGCTCCCCTGGCCCGCGTGGCGAAGGTCGAGCTCTTCCCGCACGTCGCCAGGCACGCGCGCCGGACGGTGAACCCGCCCGACGACACCTGGGTAGCCTTCGGGCCCGATCGCCGCGGTTACAAGAAGGCGCCGCACTTCAAAGTGGCGGTCTCCCGCCGCTCGGTGCGCTTCCTCTTCGAGATCGGCCCCGAGTATCAGGACAAGCCCGAGTGGGTGAAGGCCTGGAAGCGCGGGGCGCCCCGCCTCGCGAAGACGCTCGCCAAGGCCCGGGGGCTCGGCTGGTTCAAAAACGAGCACGACGAGGAGCCCGCCGGCGCGCTCGCGGATCTCGATCGGGCGGGCTGGTACGCCCTCGGCGACGAGCTCACCCGGACACGGGACGGGCAGCTCGTGCTCGGGCGCCGCGTGGACGCCAGAGAGGCGGCGAGGTGGCGGGGCGCCGACTACGCGCAGGCCGCACTCGAGACGTTCGCCGCGCTGGGCGAGTGCTTCCGCCTCCGCTGAGGTGACGCTCGAGGAGGCGCTGGAGCGGCTTCGCGCCGGCACGCCCGCGGAGCGCCGCACCGCTCTCGACGTGATCGGCGAGGTGGCGGACGCCCGCGTCACCGCGCCGGTCGCCGCGTGCCTGCACGACCCCGACGGGGAGGTCGCCGCGGCCGCCGAGGCGACGCTCTGGCGCATCTGGTGCCGATCCGGTGACCCGGCGGTCGATGCCCTCTTCGCCGAGGGCGCCCGCGCCATGGACAAGCACGACTGGCTCGGCGCCGTCAGCGTCTTCAGCCGCGTGGTCGAGGCCGCGCCGACGTTCGCCGAGGGGTGGAACAAGCGCGCCACGGCGCGCTACCTCGCCGAGCACTACGCCTCCGCCATCGCCGACTGCGAGGAAGTCGTCCGGCTGAACCCGCATCACTTCGGCGCGCTCTCGGGCCAGGGGCTCTGCCACCTGGCGCTCGGCCAGTACCGGAAGGCCGCTCGGTGCTTCCGTCAGGCCCTCGCGATCCACCCGCGCCTTCCGGGGGTCCGGGAGAACCTCGCCCGCGTGCACCAGATCCTGGTCCGCGGCAACGGCCACTGAGCTCCCCGCGGCATCCTCGTCGGATTCCGGCCCCCCAGTCCAGCTCAAGGCCGAGCGACCATTTTCGCGTCACCCTCTGGTCGCGGGGCATCCAGCGGAAGGGTGCCCCGGGCCAAGTCCTCGGAAATCCAGGCCTGTCGAGTGGCATCGCGTGTGCACCCGGAGTCGTCATGACGGCCTCACCGACCCGCGCCCTGGGCCTGCCGTCCACCGGGGCACCTCCCGGGTCCGCCCAACTCCTCCCGGCGGCCGCGGACGCGCCGGCCGGCCCCGAACGACCCGGCGGGGCGCCGCAGATCGCCGGCGAGGGCCGGCTCGGCCGCCGCCCCTACTTCTACGGCCCGGGAACGGCCCTCTATGGTCT
>CAZDYT010000562.1:0-3267 GCA_964509395.1 uncultured bacterium | reverse complement strand
GCGTGGTGGCGACCGAGGTGCGCGCGGCGCTCTACAACGCCGAGCACCGGCCGCCCCTGATCGGCTTCATCTGCGGGCTGGGCGGCCGGGAGGTCACCCTGGAGAGCGTCTGCAAGATGACGGACATTTGCCACGCTGCGGCCGCGGCCGGCCGGGCCGAGCGGGGCACCTACTGGCTCGGCGTGCGCGAATAGAGGCCCAGGAGGGAGTGACGGCCCGAAGGCCGTAGGCCGGAGGCGTCACGACCGTGACGAACGGAGGCCGAGGCATGGCTGAGGCGACCACGTTCACCAACACGACCCAGACCCTCCAGCCCTTCAAGGGGGTCAAGAGGGTCACGATCGAGGAGTACTTCAGCTCGGGCCACCGCACCTGCCAGGGCTGCGAGTCGGCCCTGGTCATGAAGCTCATGATCAAGGCGGCGGGACCGCGGACGATCGTGCTCGGTTCGACCGGCTGCATGTACGTGGCCAACACGACCTACGACTCCACGCCGTGGGTGGTGCCCTGGATGCACACCCAGCTCGGCTCGTCGGGCTCCGCCGCCCTCGGGACGGCCGCCGGGCTCAAGGCTCTCATGCGGAAGGGCAAGATGAAGGCCGAGCCGATCAACGTCATCGCGTTCTGCGGGGACGGGGGCGGGGCCGACATGGGGCTCTCCGCGATCTCCGCGACCCTGACCCACAAGGAGTACAACTGCCTGATCCTCCTCTACGACAACGAATCGTATGCGAACACGGATATCCAGCTCTCGAGCATGACGCCGTACGGGGCCCACACCACGTTCAGCCCTCCGGGATCGGTGAAGCGGCTCATCCACACCCGGTGGAAGAAGAATGTCGCGGGCATGCTCGCCGCGGGGCACCCGGAGTGCCGGTACGTCGCGACCGTGTGCGCCTCGTTCGCCGTGGAGATGATGAACAAGGTCCGGAAGGCGCTGACCATCGGGGGTCCGACGTTCATCCACTCGCTCGACCCCTGCCCGAAAGGGTGGGACTATGATCCGATGCTCTCCCACGACCTGGGGGAGCTGGCGGTCGCGACCGGCGTCTTCCCCCTCTACGAGGTCGAGGACGGCGTCGTCCGCTACTACGGAAAGACCAAAGCCATCGTCGACGGCCGGAATCGCAGGCCCGTCCGCGAGTACCTGCTGAAGCAGGGCCGCTTCGCCCATTTCACAGAGGAGGATCTGGAGTACTTCCAGAAGAAGGTCGACGAGATGTGGGAGAGGTGGGAGATCCCGGGCGTCGTCGCCTTCCGGAAGGACGTGGAGGGCCTGAAGAGCTAGCGCCGTTCCAACTAATGGGAGCGAATCCGGAGACGACCGCAGGTGCGGGGCCAAGTAACGAGCATGGCTAGGACGCAGGGAGGAGGCGGCCCGAGGCGTATGCCGCATACGTTGAGGGCCGGCGACGACTGAGGACGACGCTAGGCGAAGTTAGTTGGACCCGCACTAGCGCGAACCATTCACGAGGGTCAGGCGGGGTGAGGACGGCCGCGCGGGTGCCGCGCCTGCTCTTCCAGAGTCCCATCTCCGGGGTCATCGGGGCCGCCGGGCTGCCGCTGGTCGGCTCCCATGAGACCGCCAGGCGCCGGCGGCGGCCGGCGCCGGTGGACTCCGCGCCTCGCTGAGGCGCCCTGTCAGGAACTGCCGCCGCGCCGGTCGATGAACCTCACCGAGCTGATCACGCTCGAATTTTGGCTCCGCTGGTGGGCGATCGTCGTGCTCGACCTCACCCTGGCGGGCGACAACGCCCTCGTCATCGCGCTCGCCGTCCGGAACCTGCCGTCTCGGCAGCAGTGGCAGGGCCGGCTGTGGGGCACGTTCGGCGCCGTCGCC
Organism: uncultured bacterium; assembly: GCA_964509395.1. GTDB lineage: Bacteria > Methylomirabilota > Methylomirabilia > Rokubacteriales > DASRDR01 > CAZDYT01. The sequence continues at coordinate 1,427 of CAZDYT010000562.1, read as the reverse complement.
CTCCGTGTCCTGTTCATCGGGGTGATCACCGCGCTCTTCAGCGTCCCGCTGCTCCAGGCGATCGGGGGCGCCGTCCTGCTCTGGATCGCGGTGAAGCTGCTCTCGCAGGAAGGCGGCGGGGACCACGCGGTCCGGCACGGGACGACGCTCCCCGAGGCGATCTGGATCATCATCCTGGCCGACGTGATCATGAGCCTCGACAACGTGCTGGCGGTCGCCGCCGCCGCGCATGGCGACATGCTCCTGGTGATCTTCGGGGTGGGGCTGTCCATTCCGATCGTGATCTGGGGGAGCGGGCTCGTCGCGCGGCTCATGGGACGATTCGCGTGGATCGTGGACCTCGGTGCGGGGATCCTGGGCTGGGTGGCCGGGGAAATGATCCTCAAGGACGCGATCGTCCGACGCTGGATCGGGGAGGGCGCAGCGGAGGCGCTCCACTGGGTGCTGCCGGCGGTGTTGGGGATCGGGGTCATCGTGACCGGTCGCTGGTGGGTCTCGCGGCGCGCACGGCAATCCGCGGAGCGGGGGGTCTCCCGCACGTAAGGGCGCGCGGCGTTGCGCCGCGCGGAGGCGGGGCCGTATACTGCCCCGGAAACGAGATGGCCTGGCCCAGCATCGAACCCGTCAAGAGCACCCGCATCTACGCCGAAATCGTCCGCCAGATTCGCGGCCTGATCGCGGACGGCCGGCTCAAGTCCGGTGACCGGCTTCCGCCCGAGCGTGATCTGGCCGAGCGGTTCCGCGTGAGCCGCACATCGGTGCGGGAAGCCCTGCGCGCCCTCGAGAGCACTGGATTGATCGAGATCCGCGCGGGAGAAGGCGCGTTCGTCCGCGAGGTCTCCGTCGAGGCGTTGATCGAGCCACTCGCGCTCGTCATCCTCACGCAGCGAGAGGCGATCGCCGAGCTGTACGAAGCGCGCCGCCTCCTCGAGCCACCGATCGCGGCCCTCGCGGCGCGGCGGGCGAGCCACGAGGAGGTCCTCGAGATGACGCGGATCCTGGATGCGCAGGCCAAGGAGGTCGCGGCGGGGGGGACCGGGCTGGCCCAGGACGCCGCGTTTCACACGGCACTCGTGCACTCCACGCACAACCGGGCGATCGCCAGGATCGTCGCCGCGCTGGTGGACCTCCTCACGCAGAGCCGGGAAGAGTCCCTCCAGACGCCGGGCCGGCCGGAGCGCTCGCACCAGGACCACCGCCGGATTCTGGTGGCCGTCGAGGCGCGTGATGAAGAGGGCGCGCGGCAGGCAATGCTTGACCATCTCGTGGCGGTCGAGCGGTTCGTCATGGGCCAGGGACCGCGGCGGAGCGGCTAGCGCCGTGGCCGATGACCGTCGCATCGATCATCTCGCCCGTGACGCGCTCGGCCTGCGGCCTCGCGGCCGTCCCGGCCTCTGGGCGTCCTCGGCCCTCGCCCCTCCAGCGGG
>CAZDYT010000561.1:0-3268 GCA_964509395.1 uncultured bacterium | reverse complement strand
GACCGGATGGAGCCCGCCCTCGGGCGGCGCGTGCCCCTCGATCGTCCTCACCGTGGCGCCGGCCGCCTTGGTGGCCGGAACCAGGCACGCGTTCACCAGGCGCCCGTCGACCCAGACCGCGCAGGCGCCGCACTCCCCTTCGAGGCACCCCGACTTGGACCCCGTGAGCCCGAGGTCCTCCCGCAAGAGGTCGAGGAGGCTCACCCCGGCGCGCAGCGGGACACAGACGTCCGCACCGTTCACGGTGAGGCAGATCTCGCTCACCGGTCCACCCCGCGGAACGGTTCGGTGCCGCGCCATCCCGACCCTTCCCGGCGGGCCGCACCAAGGGCCGACTCGATGGTCCGGAGGGCCAGCGCGGGGAGCACCTGACGACGGTAGCCGGCCGAGGCGCGGGTGTCGGAGATCGGGCGCGCCGCCTCGGCCGCGGCCCGGGCTGCCTCGGCGATCCGCGCGGGCGTGGGCACGTGCCCGACCAGCGCCGCCTCCGCCGCGAGAGCCCGGACGGGCGTCGGCGCCACGGCCCCGAGCACGAGGCGCGCGAGCGCGACGCGGCCCTCGGCGTCCAGGCGGATCCGCGCCGCGACGCTGGCAACCGCAATCGCCATCGGGTGCTCGGGCCAGGCGCGGTTCGTGAGCTTGTAGAAGGCGACCCCCTCGTCCGCCACGGCCGCCGCGACACGAAACGCGGTGAGGACGCTCCCGGACGAGAGCCTGAGCCGCCCCGGACCCTGGACGACCTCCTCGATCCCGCGGCTCAGGCGGCCCTCCGGCGTGAGCGCCTCGACACGGGCGTCCAGCGCCCACAGCGCGGCCAGGCCGTCGCCGGCGGGAGAGGCGTTCGCCACGTTGCCGCCGAGCGTCGCCACGTTGCGGATCTGCGGGGAGGCGAACCGCTCCGCCACCTGGGTGAGGAGCGGGCACGCGCGGCGGATCAGGGGATCCACGAGACAGTCCGTGTAGGTGACCGCGGCGCCGAGGACCAGCTCACCGTCCTCGAGCGCGACGCGGCGGAGCTCGGCCACCTGCGCGACGTCGAGCGCGGGGCTTTTGTGGACCCGGGGCCGGGCGCGCACCATGAGGTCGGTGCCGCCGGCGAAGATCACGAGATCGCCACCCGCCTCCGCCAGGGCCGCCTCGACCTCCGCCAGCGTCCGCGCCACCCGGTAGCCGCTCACGGGCCGGGCCTCGGGCCCGTCCACGGGGTCGGCCGGAACACGCCTACCCGAAGGTTCCCTCCCATTACCGGCGCCTCGCCTTCACACGACGCCTCACCGTCTGACCCCAAGATACCTCAACAACACCTCGGGGTTCGAGGCCAGCTCCTCGGGCGTCGATTCGTACGGGACCCACCCGTTCTCCATCAAGACCACTCGGTCCGCAACCCTGAGCGCCGCCTCGACCCGCTGCTCGACCAGCAAGACTCCGACCTCACGGCCCTTCAACGTTCTGAGCGTGTCGAGAAGCTTCTCGACCAGGGCCGGCATCAGTCCTTCGCTCGGCTCGTCCATCAGCAAGAGCTTCGGCCTCGCGCACAGCGCGCGGGCGGTGGCCAGCATCTGCTGCTCCCCGCCGCTCAACGTTCCCGCGAACTGCTTGAGCCGGTCCTTGAGGACGGGAAAGAGGCCGAACACCCACTCGAGCGTCTCGTCCCCGTCGCCCTTCACCAGAAGCCCGATCCGCAGATTCTCCGCGACGGTCAAGAACGGGAAGAGCCGCCGGCCCTGAGGCACGTACGCGATCCCGAGCCGGGGGATGGCGTGCGGCCGCAGCCCGGTCAGTTCGGTTCCGTCGAGCCTGATGCTTCCGGATCTGGGCTTGACGAGGCCCATGATGGTCTTGAGCGTCGTCGTCTTGCCGGCGCCGTTCCGGCCGAGGAGGCCGAGGATCTGCCCCGGCGCCACGCTGAGGGAGACGCGCCTCAACACCTGAACGTCTCCGTAATAGCAGTTGACGCCGTCCAGAACGAGCATCAGAGCCCCAGATACGACCGCTGCACGTCCGGGTGATTCTCGATCTCGACCGGCGTCCCGTCGGCAATGATGCTCCCCTTGTCCATGACCGTGACCCGGTCCGACAGCTCCAGCACCACCGCCATGTTGTGTTCGATGAGCAGAACCGTCACCGCCTTCGAGATCTCCCGGATGAGCCGGCACAGCGCCGCGATCTCGTCGGGGGCGAGGCCCTGGGTGGGTTCGTCGAGCGTCAGCACCTCCGGCCCCAACGCCAGGGCCATGGCGACCTCCAGGAGCTTCTGATGGCCGTACGGCAGCGAGCCGGCTGGCGCGTCGCTCGCGCTCGACAACCCGACGTCCGACAGCACCCCATCGACGTGCCGGGCCAGCGCCCGCAGGGGGAGGGCGATCCGGTCCAGGGGCCTCCTCATCACTCTCCGCTGAACGGCGAGCGCGACGTTTTCGAAGACGGTGAGGTTCTTGAAGATGCTGGTGACCTGGAACGTGTAGACGATCCCGAGGGCGACCCGGTCCCACGCCGGGAGCCTCGTGATGTCCCGGCCTTTGAACAGCACCTTCCCCGAGGTCGGACGGATCCTGCCGCTGATCATGCTCACGAGGGTGGTCTTTCCCGCGCCGTTCGGCCCGATGATCGCCCGGATCTCCCCCCGCTCGAGCCGGAAGTTCACGGCCCTCACCGCCTCCAGCCCGTCGAACGCCTTGGCGAGCCCGACCGTCTCGAGCAGGGCGTTCAGGGGAGCCACCCCAGCCATCGGGCCCGGATCCCGCCCATGACGCCCGCGGGGAACCACAGGGTGAGGATCACCAGGGTCGCGCCGACGACGATCAGGTAGCTCGACGTCAGCCCGCTCGCGATGTCCACGATGTAGGTCATCAGCGAGGTGCCGACGAACGGGCCGATCGTCGTCCCCGTTCCCCCCAGCAGGGTCCACAACAGCGGGTAGATGGAGTAGATGATGGAAGCGAACGTGGAACCCACATAGGAGAAGATCAGCGCGTAGGTCGCGCCGGAGGCGCCGGACATGCCGCCGGAAATGACGAGGGAGAGGAGCTTGTAGTTGAAGGTATTGTAGCCGAGCAATCGAGTCCGCTCCTCGTTCTCCCGGACCGCCACGAGCACTCGCCCGATGGGCGACGCGGTCAGCCACACGCTGAGCATCAGGCAGAGGACGAAGACCACGAGCGCCGCATTGTACTTGACGATCGGATCCGAAAGGGCCAGCCGGAGCCCGCCCAGGTGCACGGCCGGCAGGCGTCCGCTGAGGATGAACCCCTGGTCGCCCATCGTGATC
>CAZDYT010000560.1:0-3273 GCA_964509395.1 uncultured bacterium | reverse complement strand
GCCCTTCGCCTCGAACGTCTACCACGACCTCCTCTGGTACCCCACGATCGGGCGGGCCCGGATCCGGGCCTTCGCGGGGACCGGCTGGGGGCGCCTCTTCGCGCGCTACTGACCGGCTGACGGGCCGAACCGCCCGCCCGAGCCAAACTTGAGGGGCGGGCGTCCCTCCGTTAGAATGGCTCTCTCGATGAGCGAGCCGGTCCGCGTCCGCTTTGCCCCGAGTCCCACCGGACACCTCCACGTCGGCGGCGCCCGCACGGCGCTCTTCAACTGGCTCTTCGCCCGCCACCTCGGCGGGGCCTTCCTCCTGCGGATCGAGGACACCGACCGCTCGCGCTCGACCGAGGAGTCGGTCCGCCAGATCCTCGAGGCGATGGCGTGGCTCGGGCTCATCTGGGATCCCGAGGGGCCGGAGGATGACGGGACCTCCCGCGGCTACTTCCGGCAGACGAGCCGGCTCGAGATCTACCGGGCGCACGCCGAGCAGCTCCTCGCCGGGGGCCGCGCCTACCGCTGCTACTGCCCGCCCGGGGATCTCGAGGTGCGGCGCCGGGCCGCCCAGGCGCGCGGCGAGACGTTCCGCTACGACGGGCGCTGCCGGACGGCCCCGTCCCGGCGCGGGGTGCCCGCGGCGCTGAGGCTCCGGATCCCGGACGAAGGCGCGACGGTCGTCTCCGACCTGATTCACGGCGAGGTGCGGTTCGAGCACGCCGCGCTCGACGACTGGATCCTCGTCCGCTCGGACGGCTCGCCGACCTACAACTTCTGCGTGGTCGTGGACGACGTGACGATGAAGATCACCCACGTCATCCGCGGCAACGACCACCTCTCGAACACGCCGAAGCAGATCCTCCTCTACGAGGCCCTCGGCTATCCGCGCCCGGTCTTCGCCCACATCCCGATGATCCTGGGGCCCGACCGGAGCCGCCTGTCGAAGCGCCACGGCGCGACCTCGCTGCTCGCGTTCCGGGACGAGGGGTTCCTGGCCGAGGCGATGGTGAACTACCTCGCGCGGCTCGGCTGGGCGCACGGCGACCAGGAGGTGTTCTCGCGCGCGGAGCTGGTGCGGCTCTTCGACCTGGGCCAGGTCGGCGCGGCCGGGGCGATCTTCGACCGCGCCAAGCTCGAGTGGCTGAACGGTCACTGGCTCCGGGCGATCGACCCGGCCGACCTGGCCGCCCGCTGGCGGCCGTTCGTCGAGCGCAGCGGGATCACGCCGCCGGCGGACGCGGCGTGGCTCGCGCGCGTGGCGCTGACGCTCCGCGAGCGGGCCAAGACGCTCCGCGAGATGGCCGAGCAGGCGCGCTTCTACTTCGGCCCCCCGGCCGACTACGACCCGCACGCGACCGGGAAGTTCCTGACGGCGCCGGCGCGCCCGCGCCTCGAGCGCCTCCTGCGGCGGCTCGAGGGGCTCGAGCCGTGGGACGAGTCGGCGCTCGAGGGCACCCTCCGCCAGTTGGCCGGTGAGCTGGACGTGAAGCTCGTCGACCTGGCCCAGCCGGTGCGGCTCGCGCTGACGGGGCGGACGGTCAGCCCGCCGATCTTCTCGGTCATGGCGCTGCTCGGACGCGAGGAGACGCTCGCGCGCCTCCGCGCGGCCCTCGCCCGCGTCCCGCCCGCCTAGGATCGTGGGCGTGGGAGCCTGGCTCGTGTGCCACGGACAGTCGCCCCCGACCCCGCGGGGGGAGGCAGGCCCGAGAGAAAGATGACGAAGATCATCCTGATCCTGTTCGGCGGGATGCCGCTGCTCCTCTACGGGATGCAGCTCACGGGGGAGGGCCTCCAGCGGGCTGCGGGCGCCCGGCTCCGCCAGATCCTCACCCACCTGACGTCGAACCGCGTCAGCGCCGCGCTGACGGGGGCCGGCGTGACGGTGCTCATCCAGTCCTCCACGGCCACCACCGTGATGCTGATCGGCTTCGTCCAGGCGGGGCTCCTGACGCTCCACCAGGCGATGGGGATCATCCTCGGCGCGGACGTCGGCACCACGTTTACGGTCCAGCTCCTCGCCTTCAAGATCTACGACTACGCCGTCCTGCTCGTCGGCCTCGGCTTCAGCGTGGTCTTCTTCGCCAAGCGTCGCCTCTTCAAGGACCTCGGCGAGGCGCTCCTGGGGTTCGGCCTGATCTTCCTCGGCCTCAAGCTGATGATCGAGGGGATGGAGCCCCTGAAGGGGAGCGCGCTGGCGGGCCAGGTGCTCTTGAGCTTCGCCGAGAGCCCGGTCCTCGGGATCGGCGCGGCGGCGGTCTTCAGCGCCATCGTCCACTCCTCGGCGGCCACCATCGGCCTGGCGATCGCGCTGGCCGCGCACGGGCTCCTCCCGCTCGCCGGCGCCGTCCCGCTGGTCCTCGGCGCGAACATCGGGACGTGCGCCACGGCGCTCGCGGCGTCCCTGGGCTCCACGACCGAGGCGAAGCGGGTCGCCGTCGCCCACATCGGCTTCAAGCTCCTCGGCGCCGCGGTGGTGCTGCCGTTCCTCGGGCCGTTCGTCACCCTCGCCGAGTGGAGCGCGGTCGATCTCGCCCGGCAGATCGCCAACGCCCACACCCTGTTCAACGTCGGCATCTCGCTCCTGTTCCTGCCGTTCCAGGGCCTGGCGGCGCGTCTCATCGTGACCGCCGTGCCGGAGCGGCCGGAGGAGGAGGCGCGCTTCCGGACCCGCTACCTCGACGAGCGGTTCGCGGACCAGCCGAGCCTGGCGATCGGCCAGGCGCAGCGCGAGGCGCTGCGGATGGCGGACATCGTGCAGGGGATGTTGCGGGACGGCGGGGAGGTCTTCCGGACCGACAGCCAGGAGCTTCTCGAGGACGTCGAGCGCCGCGACGATCAGGTCGACTACCTCGAGCGCGAGATCAAGCTCTACCTGACGCGCCTGGGCCAGGAGACGATGACGGAGGACCTCGCTCGGCGCGAGATCGCGCTGCTGGGGTTCATCGGGAACCTGGAGAACATCGGCGACATCATCGACAAGAACCTGATGGACCTGGCGCGGAAGAAGCTCTACAGGGGCGCGCGCTTCTCCGAACCGGGGGAAGCCGAGCTGATGGACTTCCACGCCGAGGTCTCGAAGAACCTCGAGCGCGGGATCGTGGCGTTCGCCAGCGGCGACCGCGTCCTGGCCCAGGAGGTGCTCGACCAGCGCGCGGGGATGCGGCAGCGGGAGCGCGACCTCCGGCAGTCGCACCTGGACCGCCTGCGAGCCGGGTTGGCCGAGTCGCTGGAGACCTCGGAGATCCACCTCGACGTCCTGACGAACCTCAAACGGATCAACTC
>CAZDYT010000559.1:0-3274 GCA_964509395.1 uncultured bacterium | reverse complement strand
TCGTGGCAGGCAATCTTCGCTTCGTCCACTACGACAACGAGCCCCGGCCGGTATCCGACGCCGGTATCGGCTTCGCCGGCCTCGCGCTCGCAGGGCTGGGCCTCACCCTGTGGCGGGAGGGCCGGCAGATGGTTCGCCATCCGGTGCATGGCCCCCTTGCCGTGCCCCTGGTGGTCATCAGCATCCTGCTGTGGCTCCCGACCACGCCCGGCGTCGCCCGGCATGCCTGGCTCCCGGTGCTGGCAGGGGGTGCCATTTACGCCGGCCTCGCGCTGGACACCCTCGCGCAGCGCGCCCGGGCGTCCGGGGGCTGGGCTCCCGTCACGCTCGCCGCCCTGGCCCTGCTCGTCGGTCTCGGGATCCCGGCAGGGGGCGTGATCCGGAATGTGTTGCGCGACCAGAACAGCGCGCAACTCCAGATCATGCGCCTCGAGCTGAGGGAGACGTGTCCGGACGAGCCCGTGCTCGACGGGACGGCGCTCGCCGTCTTCCGTCCGCCGGTCCAGCGCTTTCGGACCCTCATCATGGGGATCCGCCTGGGGATCGCCCACGGCGCGATTTCAGAGGAGCGCCTCGTCGACGATCTCCGGCAAACGCGCCCCCGCGTCGCCTACGCCGACTCGCGGCTTCGGGGCCTCGTCGGCCCGATGGCCGAGTTCATCAGAGACCACTACGTCGCCCGATCCGACGGGCTCCTCGTGCTGGGTGCCACGCTGGCGGCGCCCGGCAACCCGCGACGCGGGCGTGCCGATGTGGAGTTGCTGGTGGGCGGGCCGTACCGGCTCGTGGCGAGCCCAGGGCTGGCGGTCGCGATCGACGGCGTCGCCGTGCCCCGCGGCTTCGTCGAGCTGCACCCGGGGCGCCACGAGGTCCAGTGGACCGGCCCGGCGGGGGTGATCAGCCTGACCGCGGCGACCTGCCCGGAACGGCGGGCCCTCATGCGCTGACACCGGCTTGGACGCGTGCCCCGAGCGGCGACCCGAGGTGACGCGAGGGCTGACGAGGTTTCGGACTGGACCGGGTCGGATCCTGCTATGATCGGGCCATCGATGTCCGACCACGGTCGCGCCCATCGGCCAGTCAAGGACGCGCTCACCCGACTCTCCCCGAACCTCTACTGGTACCGGGACACCTGCAACGTCTACCTGCTGAAGCGGGGGGAGCACGCGCTCCTCGTCGACTTCGGCTCCGGCGCCGTGCTCGAGCACCTGGCCGAGGCCGGCGTGCGCGAGGTGGAGTGGGTGCTCCATACGCACCATCACCGCGACCAGTGCCAGGGCGACCCGCTCCTGAACCAGCGCGGGATCCCGATCGCGGTCCCCGAGCGCGAGACTGCGCTCTTCGCGGAGGCCGACGCGTTCTGGCGGCTCAAGCGGATCTATGACAACTACGATGTCTCGAGCATCGGCAACACCCTCGCCCGCCAGGTCAAGATCGCCCGTGCGCTCCGCGACTATGAGACCTTTTCCTGGCGCGGCTATGACATCCGGGTCCTCCCCACGCCGGGCCACACCAAGGGCTCGGTCAGCTTCCTGGTCGATGTCGACGGATCACGCTCGGCCTTCTGCGGGGACCTGATCGCCGAGTCGGGCCACGTCCACTCGATTCATGACCTCCAGTGGCAGTACGGCCTGCCCGACGCCGTCGGCGCCGCACTCCATTCCGTCACGCTGCTGGCCTCGCTCCCGCTCCAGCGCCTGCTCCCCTCGCACGGCCACCCGATGGACGACGCGTCGACGGCGCTGCGCCTCCTCGAGCCCAACCTGCGACAGCTCTACGGCCTCCAGGCGGAGATGCGCAGGAATCGTGTCTGGCCCATCTGGCCCCACGCGGTGGACCAGCCCAAGGCCCGTGTGCTTCCGCACCTCTGGGCCAATCCCCACTCGGTCGCCAACTGCTATGCGCTGCTGAGCGACGACGGCCGCGCCCTTCTCCTCGACTACGGCTTTCCGAGCTGGGACCACATGGCGGCCGACATGCGCTTCGTCGAGCACTCGCTCGACGAATTGAAGGCGGTCGCCGGGCTCCGGTCGGTCGAGGCCGTCATCCCGAGCCACTACCACGACGATCACCTCGCGGGGCTGCCGTGGCTGCAGCAGACCCAGGGCACGCAGGCGTGGATCTTCGAGAACTTCGCCGAGATGGTGGCGAATCCGGCCGGTTATAACGTCCCCTGCCTTCTGCCGCACCCGATCCGGGTCGACCGGACACTCGCCGACCGTGGGAGCGCCTCGTGGGACCGCTGGCGCTTCGACGTCTTCCACATGCCGGGTCACACCTGGTGGGCCCTCGGGTTGTTCGGCGAGATCGACGGGACCCGGGTCGCTTTCACCGGCGACAACCTGCTCGCCGGCACCGTCAGCCCTCTGCGCGCGGCAGCCCCGGTCTACCGGAACAAGATGCTCGTCGACTCGATTGCGGTGGGGGTCCGCCGCCTGATGGAGTTCGAGCCGGAGCTCCTCCTGACCGGCCACACCGGCGCGCTCCGGGTAGACCGGAAGATGCTGGAGGACTTCCACGCGTGGGCGAAGCAGCTCGAGGGTGTCTTCGTCAAGCTGGTGGCCGTCCCGGCCGAGGTCAACTTCGCCCTCGACCCCAACTTCGCCACGCTGTACCCGTACCGGAGCGCGCCGAAGCCCGGCGAGCGGCTGGACCTCGAGCTCCGCGTGACCAACCACGGCGCGCGTGCGGCCGAAGCCCGCGCGACCCTGGCCGTGCCGCCCGGGTGGCGGGTCGAACCCGCCGAAACGACGGCGGCGATCGATGCCGCCTCGACGGGCGTGCTCCGCTTCGCTGTATCCGTTCCCCATGACGCGGCCGGTCGCCACGTGCTCTGCGCCGACTTGACGCTCGGCGAGCGCCGCTTCGGCCAGGTGACCGAGGCGCTGGTCGACGTCGCGCCGTGAAGACCCGGGTTCCTGGGACGACCGAGCGACTGAGCCGCGCACTCCGCGCGGGCGCGCTCGCGCTCATCACGGCCGGGTGCGCGGCGGTGGCGCCGGGCTCCGGCCAACCGGCCGCGCCCGAGCCGTCGGACGCCCTGGCCGAGCTCAACCGCGCGTTCCGGGGCGCGTATAGCGACGCCAAGGCGCGCATGCTCGCCACTGCCCGCCCGCTCATCATCGTGAAGGGCGACACGGCGGTCCTGCTCCACGACGGGCAGCGCGAGGAGAGGCCGGTCAACTCGCCTCGCTACCACGCGCTGAAGGCGGTGGCGCACATCCCGCTCGCCATTTACGTGGCGCTCACTCCCGGCGAGGGGCCACTCGACGAG
>CAZDYT010000558.1:0-3279 GCA_964509395.1 uncultured bacterium | reverse complement strand
CTGGTGGGAGAACACTAAGACTGAGGCACAGGGGTTTTGGACCGACACAATGGGCAGAACAGCGCGAGATCGGTACGAGGGGAGCGTGCGCGGCAGTCGCAATGTGTGGATAGGCACCCTGGCCCTCTTCTGGGGCGTGGCGCACGGCCGGGCCGTCGGGATCACGCTCCCGGCGTTCCTCCGGTGGAACGCGTCCGCCATCGCCCCGAAGCTCCCGGCGCTCTGGCGCGCCCTCGGCGTGGAGAGCCTCGACGACGCCATCCGCCGCATTGCCCGGCTCATGGAGCGCTGCGGGCTCGAGGCGCGCCTCCGTGACCTGGGCGTGGGCGCCGGGGACGTCGAGACGCTGGTCGAGCACATGCGCTGGGATCGCGTGACCGTGCTTCCCCGTCCGCTCGGCCGGGCGGACGCGCGCGCCATCTTCCAGGAACTCTTGTGACGGGGCGCGCGGTTGGCGCTGCGTCCCCGCCCTTGTAGAGGAGAGTGAGCCGATGAGCTATCGCCTGCCGGGGACGGTCGTCCCGAGTCGCTACGAGCTCCGCCTCGAGCCCGACCTCGAGGCCGCCAGCTTCGCCGGCGACGAGACTGTCACGGTCACCGTGCGCGAGCCGATCCGCGAGATCGAGCTGAACGCCGCCGAGCTCTCGATCCTGGCGGTCGGCCTGGAGGGGCCGGGCGGCGCCGTCCTCGAGGGGCAAGCCTCGCTGGACCCCGGGACCGAGCGGGCCCGGCTGACGTTTCCAAGACCTCTCGAGCCCGGCGAGTGGCGCCTCCGGCTCCGCTTCACGGGCACCCTCAACGACCGCCTGCGCGGGTTCTATCGGAGCACGTACAAGGACGCCGCGGGGCACCCGCACGCGCTCGCGGTGACCCAGTTCGAGTCGACCGACGCCCGGCGGGCCTTCCCGTGCTGGGACGAGCCGGCCTTCAAGGCGGTGTTCAGCGTGACGCTGGTCGTGCCGGAGGGGTGGGTGGCCCTGTCCAACACCGCCGCCGTCGCCGAGCGCCCGGCGGGCCCGGGCCGGCGCGCGGTGACGTTCGCCGACTCGATCCGGATGTCCACGTACCTGGTGGCCTTCGTCGTGGGCGAGCTCGAGGCGACCGAGCCCGTGATGGTCGGGAAGACGCCGGTCCGCGTCGTCAGCGTGCCCGGCAAGCGGCGTCTCGCCGGCTTCGCGCGGGACGCCGCCGCCTTCTGCTTGCGCTATTTCGAGGACTACTACGGGGTTCCCTACCCCGGGGACAAGCTGGACCTCGTGGGCCTCCCCGACTTCGCGTCCGGCGCCATGGAGAACCTCGGGGCCATCACCTTCCGCGAGACGGCGCTGCTCGTCGACGAGGCCGCGGCCTCGCACACCGAGCTCGAGCGGGTCGCCGACGTGGTGGCGCACGAGGTCTCCCACATGTGGTTCGGGGATCTCGTCACGATGGCGTGGTGGAACGGCATCTGGCTCAACGAAGCCTTCGCCACCTTCATGGAGATGCTGGCGGTCGATGCCTGGCGACCGGAGTGGCAGCGCTGGGTGACGTTCGGGGTCTCCCGGGCGGCCGCGCTCGGGGTGGACGGCTTGCGGGCGAGCCGCCCGATCGAGTTCCCGGTCGAGGCGCCTCGAGACTGCGAGGCGATGTTCGACCTCCTCACCTACGAAAAGGGGGCGTCCGTGCTGCGCATGCTGGAGCAGCACCTGGGCCCCGAGACGTTTCGGGACGGCGTCCGCCTCTATCTCGGCCGGCACGCCTACGCCAACGCCGAGACGACGGATCTCTGGCGGGCGCTGGGCGACACGGCCAGGCAGCCCATCCGGGAGGTCATGGACGCCTGGGTCTTCCGCCCGGGGTATCCGCTGGTGACGGTCGAGCCCGGCGGGCCCCGGCTGCACCTCACGCAGCGCCGCTTCACCTACCTCGAGGCGGAGGCGGCGGCCGCGGAACGCTGGCGCGTGCCGCTGACCGTCCGCGCGTCGGTCCGTGGCGAGGTGGTCGAGCGGCGCCTGCTCTTCACGATGGCGGAGGCCGGGGTGCCCCTCCCGGGGCCGCCCGACTGGGTCGTCGTGAACGCCGGGGGCCACGGCTTCTACCGCGTGCGCTACGCGAAGGTCCTCCTCGACGGGGTGACGGCGGCGCTGTCGGAGCTCCGGCCGATCGAGCGCTTCGGCCTCGTGAGCGACCTCCTGGCGCTGGCGCAGGCCGGCCTGCTCCCCGCGGCCGAGGCGCTGGAGCACACGGCGCGCTTCCGCGAGGAGTCGGACCGCAACGTGTGGACGGCCCTGATCGGCTCCTTCGCCTACCTGAACCGCACGATCGGCGACGAGGCGCGGCCGGGCCTCGCGGCGCTGGTGCGCGACCGCGTCGGACCCGCGGCCGCGCGGCTCGGCTGGGAGCCGCGCCCGGGTGAGAGCGAGCTCGAGCGCCAGCTCCGCGGCGACCTTCTCCGGGTGCTGGGCACCCTGGGCGACGACCGGGAGACCCAGGCGCGGGCGCGGGAGCTCTACGCGCGCCATCAGCGGGACGAGGCCGCGGTCGATCCGAACGTGCTCCCGGCGGTCATCGCCATCCTCGCCTTCTGCGGCGGCGAGCCCGAGTACGCGGAGTTCCTCGAGCGCTTCCGGCGTGCCCGCACCCCGCAGGAAGAGCAGCGCTACCTCTACGCGCTGGCGGGGTTCCGGCAGCCCGCGCTTCTTCAGGAGACGCTCCGGCGCACGATCAACGGGGAGGTGCGGACACAGGACGCCCCGTACCTCGTGCGGGCGCTCCTCTCGAGCGTCTATGCGCGGGGGCTCGCGTGGGAGTTCGTCCGGGCGCACTGGGAAACGATGGCGCGCCTGTATCCCCCGAGCGCCTATCGCCGGATGTACGAGGGGGTGACGAGCCTCGTGAGCGCGGAATGGGAGCGAGAGATCCGCGCGTTCTTCCCGGAGCGAGGGATCGTGCTGGGCGGGAAGACCCTCGAGCAGTACCTCGAGCAGCTCCGGGTCGCCGTGCGCTTCCGCGAGCGCGAGGCCGCTGCTCTCCAGGCGTACCTCGCGGGCCCGCCGCGCCGCCCCTCCGCCTAGCCGTAGAGAAGCACCCCGTCCCCTGTCCCCTGAGGGCCGGTCGCCTCGCCCAGGCACGGGCCAATGCCCGGTCAGCGCCGTCCCCAACCCGGGCCTGGGGGTGCCCGATACTCAACACACTATTTCACACGAAGCAACATACTCATAGTGCGCATTATTCACGAATGCAGACAGGGGAGGGTGGGTGACGCGGCGAACGGGCGCCCACGGCGCCCGCAGCGGCGGG
>CAZDYT010000557.1:0-3286 GCA_964509395.1 uncultured bacterium | reverse complement strand
ACGGCCGCGCCCCCGAGCGCGTCCGAGCTCGTCCAGAGCCGCCGTCCCTGGGCCGTCCACACCGCCAGACGGTCCTCCGGGGTGAGGGCCACGATCTCGGGCTGGGCGCTCCCCGTGAGTCGCATCGGGGCGAGGCCGTAGACGCTCACGCCGGAGGGCGCCCGGAGGATCGCGCCCTCGCGGTAGCCCCCGCCCTCCCAGACGAGGCGGCGGACCGGGGGGGCGAACGGCCCGCTCCGGCCGACCGGCTGCTCGACGAGCCAGGGCTCGCTCCCCACCGGGATCACGCGCAGGTAGCGCCCGCCGGTCTCGTAGATCGGCCGGAGCCGGTCGCCCGCCAGCTCGAGGACCGTCGAGCGCACGATCGCTGCGCCCAGGTAGTCCACGACCACCACCTGGGCGCGACCCGTTCCGTTGACGTCGGCCGCGTCCACGGAGAGGATCTGGCCCCCCGGGCGGAACTCCGCCCCCGCGACCGGGACGGGCCCGACCCCGTCCTGCCAGCGGTAGACCGTGATGGCGCGCTCGTCGCCGGCAACCAGCTCCGGACGCCCGTCGCCGTCGAGATCCGCCAGCGCGAGCCCGCGCACCGGGCCCTCAAGCGGGTGGCGCCGCTCGAGCTCGGGGGTCTGCTCCCAGGCGAAGCGCGGCGGGTAGACGGCGCGGACGAGCAGCTTCCGCCCGGTCAGGACGATGGCCCCGGTTCGTCCCGAGATCCAGGCCGTCTCCAGATACCGCGTGCGCCCCTCCTGGAAGACGCGCGAGGTCAGGACGGCCGGCGCCTGTAGCCGCTGCGCCACCTCGAGCGGGGACGGCGCCGGCGCGGTGCCCGCCGGCCGCGCCGCCTCCAGCACCCGACGCGGCTCCACGGCCAGGAAGCGGCCGGTCTTCTCGAGGAGCGCCGAGAAGCGGGTCACGAGCAGGAGCGCCGTCTCCTGCGCCGTCTCCCCCGGCACCTGGACCCCGGCCGTGGGGGGGACTGCCACGGCAATACGCCCGGCCGTGATCCGCGCGCCGTCGCCCACGGTGGGGGTACGCCCGCCCTCCGTCACCGCGACTCGGGCCGTCGCCTGGTCGCCGGCGACACCGGTCACGACGAGGATGGCGACTTCCTCCTCGGCGTGGCCCAGGATCTGGTTCGTCACGGGATGCCGGAACGGCGCCCCCTTGCGGTACGCGGTCAGCTCGAGGCCCGGACGCAGGGCGGCCAGCCCCGGGCCCTCCAGGCGGACCTCGGCACCTTGGACCGCCACGATGCGGCTCTCCACCTTCGGAAACGCGGTGCTCAGCTCCTGGGCAACCAGCTCGTAGGTCGCCCCGAGGTCCTGCAGGAGGTCGGCGCGGGCAGAAGCCGGCACGGTCAAGAGGAGCGGCACAACGGCCGCGACGACCGCTAGGCGATGCACGCGCGTAACCTCCCATGATCCCGGCGGCACGACCGAGGACGCCCAGAGACCGGGACGGCCGCGCGGTCGCAGGCCGTGCGCGTCCCGGCCGAGATTGTCGATGCGACGGGGATCGGCCACGGCACTAGAGTCCTTGAACCACCAAACTCGTGGTCAATGAGTCAAGTTTCATCGCCCAACCGCCTCGGGCCGTGGCCGAGGACCGAGCAGCCCAAGGACGCAGGCCCGAGCCCACCGGAGGCGTACGCCGTTGTACGTTGAGGATGGGCGAGGGCCGAGGACGCCGGGATGCGACGGTCATCGGCCACGGCGCTAGAACGTCACCGATGGGCGGTGGACACCGAAGACAGCTCGGAGACGGTCACAGATCTCCCCGAGCGTCACCCCGGCGCGGACCGCGTCGAGGAGCCGCGGCAGCACGTTCTCGCGCCCGTGGGCCGCCCGCTCGAGCGCGTCCAGGGCGCGCGCGGCCCGGTCGCCATCCCGCGCCGCCCGGAGGCGGCGGAGGCGCTCGGCCTGGAGCGCCTCGGCCCCGGGATCGGCGTGGAAGAGCTGGACCTCTCGGGGCTCGTCCGTGACGAACCCGTTCACGCCCACGACGATCCGGGTCCGCGCCTCGACCTCCTGCTGATAGCGATACGCGGCGTCCTGGATCTCCTGCTGCATGAACGGGATCGCCGCCACGGCGCCGCCCACCCCCTCGATCTTCTCGAGATACGCGACCGCCGCCTCCTCGATGTCCCTCGTGAGCCGCTCGACGTGGAAGGCGCCGCCCAAGGGGTCCACCGTCTCCGCCACGCCAGACTCGCAGGCGAGGACCTGCTGCGTCCTGAGCGCGAGGCCAACCGCGGCTTCGGAGGGCAGGGCCAGCGCCTCGTCCATCGAGTTCGTGTGAAGGGACTGGCAGCCGCCCAGGATCGCCGCCAGCGCCTGGACGGCCACCCGCACGACGTTGTTCTCCGGTTGCTGCGCCGTGAGCATCGAGCCGGCCGTCTGGGCGTGGAAGCGCAGCATCCAGGAGCGGGGGTCCCGCGCGTGGAAGCGCTCCCGCATGAGGCGCGCCCAGAGCCGCCGCGCGGCCCGGAACTTCGCCACCTCCTCGAGGAGGTCGTTGTGCGCGTTGAAGAAGAACGACAGCTGCGGGGCGAAGTCGTCCACAGAAAGCCCGGCCGAGAGCGCCGCCTCGACGTACGCGATGGCGTTGGCCAGGGTGAAGGCCACCTCCTGCACCGCGGTACACCCGGCCTCCCGCATGTGGTACCCGGAGATCGAGATCGTGTTCCACCGCGGGACGTGGTCCTTGCAGTAGGCGAAGCAGTCCGTGACGAGCCTGAGCGACGGCTCAGGGGGAAAGATGTAGGTGCCGCGGGCGATGTACTCCTTGAGGATGTCGTTCTGCACGGTGCCGGAGAGCGTCGCCGGCGCCGCTCCCTGCCGCTCGCCCACCGCGACGTAGAGCACGAGCAGGATGGCCGCCGTCGCGTTGATGGTCATCGACGTGGAGACCCGGTCGAGGGGGATGCCGGCGAAGAGGTCTGCCATGTCCTCGACGCTGGAGATGGAGACCCCCACGCGCCCGACCTCGCTCCGCGCGGCCGGCGCATCGCCGTCGTAGCCCATCTGCGTCGGCAGGTCGAAGGCGACGGACAGGCCGGTCTGCCCCTGGTCAAGGAGGTACCGGAACCGGCGGTTGGTCTCGGCCGCGGTGCCGAAGCCCGCGTACTGGCGCATGGTCCAGAGCCGTCCCCGGTACATGGTCGGCTGGACGCCCCGCGTGAACGGGTACTCCCCCGGGAACCCGAGGTCGCGGAGGTAGTCGAGCCCGGCCACGTCGCCGGGCGTGCCGAGGCGCGGGACCGGCGTGCCCCAGGACGTCTCGA
>CAZDYT010000556.1:0-3289 GCA_964509395.1 uncultured bacterium | reverse complement strand
GGGTCGCTACGCCTCCGGTGGGCTCGGGCCTGCGTCCTTGAGCTGCTCGGTCCTCGGCCACGGCCCGAGGCGGGTGGGCGATGAAACTTGACTCAGTGACCGCAAGTTGGGTGCTTCAAGGACCCTAGTCTAGCGAGCCGTTCCAGCTGTTCGCCCGGACAGGACGTCGCGATCGTGCGGCATCCCGCAAGAGCCCGCGTCCCCCCCCGCGTCGAACCGTCTGGAGACCTCCGCGGCGCGACGGACTCCGACTCGGGGCGCCGGACCGGGCGCCGGCCGACCTCTGGCCCACCGCGGCCCCGTCCCGAGAGGGTCCCGGAGGCTCGCGAGGTCGACTTCGCCTTGACAGAACAGCGGTTTAGCGTTAGGTTGAAGAGACTTTTTCACCGGTCTGGGCGGGAAGCCGAGGAGGCGCATGGGGAAGCTTGTCTATTTTTTCGGGGGCGGGCAGGCTGAAGGGTCCAGCCAGCTCCGGAATCTGCTCGGCGGCAAGGGGTGCGAGCTCGCCGAGATGACCAACCTCGGGGTTCGCGT
This sequence comes from uncultured bacterium, assembly GCA_964509395.1. Classification (GTDB taxonomy): domain Bacteria; phylum Methylomirabilota; class Methylomirabilia; order Rokubacteriales; family DASRDR01; genus CAZDYT01. The sequence continues at coordinate 2,755 of CAZDYT010000556.1, read as the reverse complement.
GCCGCCGGGGTTCACGGTCACGACGGAAGCCTGGGTGGAGTAAGTCCGCAACGGGCGCCGCGACCCCGAAGGGCTGTGGGACGAAATCCAGGCGCATCTCGTGCGCCTCGAAGGGCTGTTCGGACTGCGGCTGGGCGATCCCGAGCGGCCGCTGCTCGTGTCGGTGCGCTCCGGGGCGCGAGTCTCCATGCCGGGGATGTTGGAGACCGTGCTGAACCTCGGCCTGAACGACAAGACCGTCGAGGGCCTCGGACAGCAGACCGGCAACGACCGCCTTGCGTGGGACTGCTATCGACGCTTCCTCGTGATGTTCGGCGGCGTTGTCCTCGGACTCGACCGGAAGATGTTCGAGGCGCACCTCACGTCCGCGAAGGTGAGCACCGGCGCGCGGACCGATGCGGAGCTGCCCGTCGACGCGCTTCGCGAACTCGTCTCGGCCTACAAGGCGCTCTACGAGGAAGCCGGAGAGCCGTTTCCTCAGGATCCGAAGCTCCAGCTGAACCTCGCGGTCCACGCGGTCTTCAATTCGTGGTTCTCCAAGAAGGCCGAAGACTACCGGCGCATCCACGAGATCCCCGGCGAATGGGGGACCGCCGTGACCGTCCAGGCGATGGTGTTCGGGAACGTCGGGGAGACCTCCGGCACGGGCGTGGCCTTCACGCGCGATCCCTCGACGGGTGAGCGGCGGTTCTTCGGCGAGTTCTTGGTCAACGCCCAGGGCGAGGACGTGGTGGCGGGGACCCGAACGCCACAGCCGATCGATGCCCTCCGCGACCGCATGCCCGCCGTATACCAGGAGCTCGAGGCGACCTACCAGAGGCTCGAGCAGCACTATCGCGACATGCTCGACATCGAGTTCACCGTGCAGGAGGGCACCCTCTACATCCTCCAGACCCGGTCGGGGAAGCGGACGGCGGCCGCGGCCGTCCGGATCGCCGTGGAGATGGCATCGGAAGGGCTCATCGACCGCGAGCGGGCGCTCCTGAGCGTGGATCCCGACGACCTCGCGCGGCTCCTGCGCCCGGTCTTCGATCTCTCGGCGAAAGCGGGAGCGATCGAGGAGGGTCGACTCATCGCCCGCGGGTTGCCGGCGGCGCCCGGGGCGGCGGTCGGACGCGCGGTCTTCACCGCGGACGATGCGGAGGAGTGGGCACACCGCGGGGAGAAAGTGATCCTCGTGCGCGCGGAGACCTCGCCGGAGGACGTCGCCGGGATGCACGCGGCCGAGGGCGTCCTCACCTCGCGGGGCGGGCTGACGTCGCACGCCGCGGTGGTCGGCCGCGGGATGGGGAAGACGTGCGTGGTGGGCTGCGGTGAGATCACGGTCGACGAGGATGCGCTCGAGTTCCGGCGGGGCAACCTCCGCGTCCAGCAGGGTGACGTGATCTCGCTCGACGGCGAGACGGGGGAGGTGATCCTCGGCGAGGTCCCGACCAAGCCGTCGGAGGTCGTGCAGGTCTTGCTGGAGAAGAGCCTGACACCCGAGGCGTCGCTGCTCTACCAGTATTACGAGACGATCCTCCGGTGGGCCGACGAGGCCCGCACCCTCGGCGTGCGGGCGAACGCGGACACCCCCGGGGATGCCGCGACCGCGCTGGCTTTTGGCGCCGAGGGGATCGGGCTCTGCCGCACCGAGCACATGTTCTTCAAGCCGGAACGCATCCCGATCGTGCAAAAGATGATCCTCGCGCGCGATCGCGCGGCGCGCCTCCTGGTACTCGAGCAGCTCCTTCCCATGCAGCGCGAGGACTTCGCCGCGATCTTCCGGACGATGGCCGGCCGGCCGGTGACGATCCGGCTCCTCGACCCGCCCCTCCACGAGTTTCTGCCGAAGGAGCGGGAGATCGGGAAGGAGTTGGGAGCGCTGCGCGCCAAGGCGCGGAAGGACCGCAAACGGATCGCCGAGCTCGAGATGATCCTGGACAAGGTGCACGCTCTCCAGGAGGCCAACCCGATGCTGGGCCATCGGGGATGTCGGCTCGGGATCACCTACCCTGAGATTTACGAGATGCAGGTGCGGGCGATCTTCGAGGCGGCGGCCCAGCTGGCAAGGGACGGGGTCGCGGTGGAGCCCGAGGTCATGATCCCGCTCACCGGCACGCTGGGCGAGATGCGCGTGACGCGGGAGCTGACCGTGCGGACGGCGGAGGCCGTGCTCGAGGAGGCGGGTGTGCGCGTCCCGGACACGGTCGGCACGATGATCGAGGTGCCGCGGGCCGCGCTCGTCGCCGACCAAATTGCGCGAGAGGCGGCCTTCTTCTCGTTCGGCACGAACGACCTCACGCAGCTCACGTACGGCTACAGCCGGGACGACATCGGCAAGTTCCTCCCGCTCTACCTGGAGAAGGAGCTGCTCCCGCGGGATCCGTTCCGGGTGCTCGATCAGGAGGGCGTGGGCGAGCTGATCCGGATCGGCATCGAGCGCGGGCGGCGGACGCGGTCCGACCTGAAGGTGGGGATCTGCGGCGAGCACGGCGGGGAGCCGTCCTCGGTGGAGTTCTGCCACCGGGTCGGGATGACGTACGTGTCGTGCTCGCCGTTCATGATCCCGACGGCCCGGCTCGCGGCCGCGCAGGCCCGCATCAGGGAGCGACGGAGCGCGTGATGGAGCGGAAGCCGGTGAGCTTCGAAGGCGTGTATCCCCCGGTCCTGACCCCGTTCCGCGGGGACGAGGTCGCCCACGACAAGCTGGCCGCGAACCTGCGGCGGCTCAACGAGCACCCGCTGGCCGGCTACGTGATGCTCGGGTCCACCG
>CAZDYT010000555.1:0-3293 GCA_964509395.1 uncultured bacterium | reverse complement strand
GGGGGTCGCGATCCGGCACCGGGCCGAACAGCGACCGGTCGTTCACCCCGTCGAAGATCTCGGCCAGCACGATCCGCCGGACCCGCGCCGCGGTCCGGATCATCGCGTTGGCCTCGTCGATGATCGCCTGGGCCCCCGGGTCGTTGCGGAAGTCCGGGGGGATCGTGCCGATGATGGGAATCGTCTGGTTGGCCTGGGCGGCGGTCACCATGGCCTCGAGATTCGCCACGATGAACGCGGGGTCATCGCCCTCGCTGGCGTCGTTCGAGCCCTCCATGATCAGCACGAAGCCGGGATGATCGGCCGCGAGGACACCGGGGAACCGCTTGAGCCCCGCCGGGGTCCGCTCGCCGCCGGCCCCGCGGTTGATGACCCGCCAGGCGGGATCCAGGCCCCGGAGCATCGCCTCCAGGAGGTTCGGGTAGTTGTTGCTCGTCAGGAGCTTCGCGTTGATGGCTCGGGGCATGCGGAGCACGCTCGACCGGGGCCGCTCCTCGAGGACCCCGAGGGTGATGCTGTCGCCGAAGGCGGTGACCCGCCGCGAGTCGTTCGAGCCGAAGTCGAAGTTCGCCGGGGTCGCCGCGGTCCCGCTCGGCCCGGTCATCTTGCTTCCGCCGCAGCCGCCCGCGGCGATCGCGAGAGCCAGCGCCGAGGCGACCCCGCCCAGCAGGCGGACCCCCGCCGGTCTCAAGGCTCAGGTCTTCCCGAGAGGATCTCCCGCACGATGTACACCGGCTTTCGCTGGGACTCGTGGTAGGTCCGCACGAGCATCTCGCCGAGGAGGCCGATGCTCACGAACTGGAACCCGACGAGCATGAGCAGGACGGCGAGGAGCAGGATCGGCCGGTTCGCCAGCGGGACGCCCTGGGCGATGCGCTGGTAGGAGAGGATCGCCGCCAGCAGGGCACCGGTGCCGGCGGTGGAGACGCCCAGCAGGCCGAAGATCTGGATCGGCCGCGTCCAGTAGCTCATCAGGAACTTCACGGTCAGGAGGTCGAGGAGCACCCGCACGGTGCGCCCGAGCCCGTACTTGGACACGCCGCTCCGCCGCGGCCAGTGGCCGACCGGCAGCTCCCCCACGCTGGCCCCGACCCAGCGGGCGAGGGCGGGCAGGAAGCGGTGCATCTCGCCGTACAGGGCGATGTCCCGGACGATCTCGCGCCGGTAGACCTTCAGCGCGCAGCCGTAGTCGTGGAGGTGCACGCCGGTCATCCAGGAGATGAGCGCGTTGGCCAGGCGCGAGGGCAGGCGGCGGGACCAGAAGGCGTCCCGGCCCTCGCGGCGCCAGCCGCTCACGACGTCGTAGCCCTCCTTGAGCGTGTCGAGGAGCCGCGGGATGTCGGCCGGGTCGTTCTGGCGATCCCCGTCCATGGTGACGACGAGGTCGCCGCGGGCGAGATCGAAGCCGGCGGCGAGCGCGGCCGACTGGCCGAAGTTGCCGCGCAGGCGCACCACCCGGAGGCTGGGCACGCGCGCCGTCGCCTCCCGAAGTCGCGCGGCCGTGCCATCGGTCGACCCGTCGTCCACCACGATGAGCTCGTACGGGCGCCCGAGCCCCTCGAGCGCATCCCGCAGGGAATCGAGCAGCGGGCCGATGTTGTCCTGCTCGTTGTAGACGGGCACGACCACGGAGATCAGGTTGGCGGGGACGGCGGCGTCGCCGGTCATGAGACACTCTGGTCCGCGGTGCGCAACTCGCCCAGCGTGAGCTTGAGGGCGCCCAGGTAGCCCAGCCCCACCAGCGTGATCGGGATGTAGTTGATCGCGTGGTACACGATCGAGAGCGAGAGCACAGTCGCCTCGGGCACCGCGAAGGGTGCCAGCGCCACCTTTGTCGCGAACTGGAAGGTGCCGACGTACCCGGGCGCCGACGGCAGCACGAGAAGACCGGCGATGATGGCGAGGACCAGGAAGCCGGCATGGAGCGGAAGGTCCAGGGAGAATGCGACGAAGCCAGCCTGGAGGCCCAGCGCGTTGACCGTCCAGATCAGGAGCGACAGCCCCGCCGTCGCCAGGAGCGATCGCCAGTCTCCGAGCGTGTCGAGCCCGCGGCGGAAGGAATCGAGCAGGTGGAGGGCCGGGACCCGGAGCCGGGTGGGAAGCCGCGCGAGCAGACCCGTGAGGAACTGACGGCCTCGGCTCCACCGGAGCGACAGCAGGGCGCCGAACACGGCGAGGTACAGGCAGAACGAGGAGGCGCTCAGCCACAGGAGCCACCCGGGGAGGCTGAGGAAGAAGAGCCCTCCGATCAGGAACAGGATGAGGGTGAAGCCGTCAAACACCCGTTCGATGACGATGGTCGCGAACGCGAGCGGTGCCGGCATGGACTCGGAACGCCCCAACGCGTAGGCGCGAACGAACTCACCGGTTCGGGCCGGTAACACGTTGTTGGCCATGAAGCCGATCAGTGTCACCGCGAACAGCCGATGGATGCCGATGCGCTTCGTGGGCCCGAGGAGCACCTGCCACCGGACGGCGGTGAGCCAGAAGCGGACGGGGAGGCTGACCAGCACGGGGACGAGCCAGGCCACCCGCACCTCGCGCAGCGAGCGCCCCAACTCCTCCACGTGCACGCCCCGGAAGGCGACCACGAGGAGGGCGAGGCTCACCGCCACCCCCAGCCAGATCTTCCAGCGCATGCGTCAGCGAGGCTCGAGGGCGTGCCCGAGCGGCGACGACATTCAGGCCGCGCCCCCGGGACCTCGGGAGGGCTTCCGGCCGACGGCGATGAGCGAGAGCCCGAACGGGAGCCGCAGCGCCGACTCGACGCGAAGGAGCGGGACGAGGAGATTCTGGAGGCGCAGCTGAATCCCCGGCACGTGCGTCCGGCGGAGGAGGAGCCCGTTCAGGTACCAGCCGAGCACCCCGAGGCGGTTGAAAAACGCGACGTGCTCCACCTCGAAGCCGGCCTCCCGCAGGCGGTCGACCAGCTCCGCGCGGTCGTACCGGCGGTAGTGCTGGATGGCCCGGTCGATCGTGCCGTAGAGGCGGCGATGCGCGGGGACCAGCAGGACGAGCCGGCCCCCGGGGACCAGGCTGTCGATGAGCCGCCGCAGCGCCGGGCGGTCCTCCTCGACGTGCTCGAGCACGTTGAGGCACACGATCGTGTCCAGCCGGTACGCGGCGAGGCGACCCGGATCGAACTCGGAGAGGTCCAGCGGCTGGACCTGGACCCGCGTGTGGCGCTCGAACGTGTTGGCGAGCATCCGGAGGTGCCGCGGGTTCACGTCGGTGGCGACGACGAGCTCCCGGCCCACGAGGTAGCGCGTGAGGGTGCCGATGCCCGCGCCGAT
>CAZDYT010000554.1:0-3293 GCA_964509395.1 uncultured bacterium | reverse complement strand
GGACCCGGGCTGCACCCGTAGGGTGTCGGCGTCAGGCATAGGCCGCCCCGAGGTACGCTTCGATCAGGCTGCGGTTCCGGACGACCTCGGCGGGCGGGCCGTCGGCGATCGTCTGACCGAGATGGAGCGCGATGATGCGGGTCGCGACGCTCATGATCACCCGCATGTTGTGCTCGATCACGACGAGCGTGGTCCCCTCGTCGCGGAGCCGGCCGATCAGGGCCACGAGCCCCGGGATCGAGCGCTGGTCGACGCCCCCCGTGACCTCGTCCAGCAGGAGGAGGCGGGGGCGGGTCGCCATGGCGCGGGCCATCTCCAGGCGCTTCCGCTGGCCCGTCGACAGTTCGCGGGCAAAGGCCTCGGCCTTGTCGGCGAGGCCCACCAGGGCGAGGCAGCGCCGGGCTTCGCCGCGGGCGGCGCGTGGGTCGGCCTCGTGCAGGAGGGCCCCGACCGTGACGTTCTCCAGCACGGTCATGCCCGCGAACGGGCGGAGCTTTTGAAACGTGCGGCCGATCCCGCGCCGGTTGATGCGGTCCGGTCGGAGCCCGGTGATCGCCTCGCCGGCGAAGCGGATCTGGCCCGCGTCCGGCTGGTAGAAGCCGGTGATCACGTCGAAGAGCGTGGACTTCCCGGCGCCGTTCGGACCGATGACGCCCACGATCTCCCCGGGCGCGACGCTGAAAGAGATGTCGGCGTTGGCGACCACGCCGCCAAAGCGCTTGGTGACGCCGCGGACCTCCAAGAGCGGCGGCTCGCCTGGCCGTGCGGGCCTGGGATCGTTCATCCGCCGGCCGCCCCCACATCCGCCGGCCGCATCCCGGCGCGTCCGCGCCCGCGGCGACCCAGCCGGCCGAGGAGTCCCGCGAGCCCCGCCGGCTGGAAGACGGCGACCAGGACGATGAGCCCGCCGTAGATCATGAGGTCCATGGCCTTGCCGGTGCCCCCGAGGTAAACGCGCGTGGCCTCCGAGAGCGGGATGAGGATGACGGCTCCCAGAAACGGCCCCCAGAGGGTGCCCACGCCGCCGAGCACCGCGACGAGGCAGATGAGGATCGACAGGGAGAGCGGGAAGACGGACTCCGGGTCGATGAAGAGGACGTACTGGGCGTAGAAGGCACCGCCGGCCGCGGTGAACGCCGCCGAGAAGGCGATGGCCAGGAGCTTGTACCGCGTCAGGGGGACGCCCAGGCTTTGCGCCGCCTCCGGGTCTTCGCGGATCGCGCGGAAATAGTAGCCGATCCGGGAACGCTCGACGCGCGCGGTCACCGCGGAGACGGCGGCGAAGAGGCCAAGGACGATGTAGTAGTAGGGCCACTTGGCGCGGTGGAACTGGAAATTGACGAGCGTCTCCGGCTTGATCGGCAGCGAGAGCCCCCGCGCGCCGCCGAGCGTGTCCCAGTTGATCATGATGGTCTGGACGATCTCGCCGATCGCGATGGTGGCGATCGCGAAGTAGTGCCCGCGGAGGCGGAAGCAGGGGAAGCCGATCGCCTGCGAGACGAGCACGGCGACCGCCATACCGGCGAGCATCCCGAGCCAGGGCGAGATGCCCCACCACGTGCCGAGGACCGAGGAGGTGTACGCACCGATGCCGAAGAAGACCGCGTTGCCGAGGGAGATCTGGCCGCAGTAACCGCCGACCAGGTTCCACGCCTGCGCGAGCAACGCGTAAAGGAAGATCTTGATCAGGACGTCGCGCGGGTAGGGAAGCGTGAAGACCGCGGGAAAGACCACCAGCCCCGCGGCGAGCGCGGCGAGCATCCCGATCCGGACGGCGCGTTCCCTCATGGCGTCAGGTTTTCCTGCCGCAGTTTTCTCCCGCCGCGCCGGGCCGAGAACCGAGGACGGGATGCGACGGGTAGCGGCACGGCGCTCAGAACTTGCCGAAGAGCCCGTGGGGACGCCACAGCACCACGGCGAGATAGAGGCAGAACACCCCGACGTACTTGAAAGCCGGCGCCCAGAGCCCGACCAGCACCTCGACGAGCCCGACCAGCACGCCCGCGGCGAGCGCGCCCGGCACGTTGCCGAAGCCGCCGAGCGCCACGGTCACGTACGCGATCAGGGCGAAGACGCCCCCGACGTCGGGGAAGATGTAGAAGAAGTTCGCGAGGAGCGTGCCGGAGACGCCCACGCACGCCGCTCCGAGGCCCCAGCCGAGCGCGAACATCCGCTCCGTGTCGATCCCCATGAGCGCCGCCGCCTGCCGGTCCTGGGCGGTCGCCTGGAGGGCCAGGCCGGTCTCGGTCCGCGTGATGAACCAGTGAAGGAGCCCGAAGGCGGCGAAGGCGGCCACCGCGGCGGTGAGCTGCGGGGTGCCGATGAAGATCCCGAAGAGCGAGATCCGGCCGCTCACCCACGGGGTCTGGATCAGCCGGAAGTCCGGCGTCCAGAGGAACTGGGCGGCGCTCCGGAGGAAGACGGCGAGCCCGAAGGTCGCGAAGATTTGCGCCAGCATCGGCGCGGCCAGGATGCGGCTGATGATGCCTTTGTAGACGGCGACGCCGAAGAGGAAGAGCAGGGCGGCCGTGCCGGGGAGCATCGCCAGGGGGTCGAGGCGCCCGAGGCTCCACGCCCAGAAGGTGACGAACATGGCGAGCATGAGGAACTCGCCGTGGGCGAAGTTCACGATCTCCATGAGGCCGAAGATGAGGGAGAGGCCCGCCGCGATCAGGGCGTAGACGAGGCCCATGAGGAGGCCCGAGACGAGGCTCTGGACGACGATCTCGGTGGTCACGTGGCTGGGGGAGGGTGCCACCACTGCCCGCGTGGGGCGCCGCTCCGGATCGTAGCAGAGCTCGAACGCCCGCCGCAAGCGGCGTTGTTGACCGATCCGCGAGTGGAGGGCCGCGACATGAACGGGCCCTTTTCCCCCTTGACACGGGCGGCGCGCTACCCTACAAAGGAATTGCGGCCTTGTGATCGTTCGAACAAGCGGGGCGGAGTCGACGGGCGTACTCCGCTTCCCGAAGCCCGAACCCCGACGGAGCTTCCAGGGGGATCCTTGTGCGAAGGCGTGATGCCCAGCTGAGGCGGGACGGCCGACGGCTCGCCGTCAGGCTCCTTCCCGCTCTGCTCGTGGTGGCCGGCCTCGGGCTGCTCGCCGCTCCCGGCTGGGCCCAGGAGCCGAGGGAAATCGCCTACCGGGCCTTTCCGTACTTCGGCTCCCGCCTCGCCGTGTGGGTGGTCGCGCAGATCCACCTGAACTTCGCCGCCTTCATCCTCGGCGTCCCGATCTTCGCCGTCATCATCGAGTTCATGGGCTGGAAGATCGGGGTGGACCGCGAGGAGGG
>CAZDYT010000553.1:0-3295 GCA_964509395.1 uncultured bacterium | reverse complement strand
CACCAGATTTTGAGTCTGGCGCGTCTCCCAGTTCCGCCATCCCGGCGCGCTCACCCAGTGTAGGGTCGCCGTGGAGCCCGGTCAAGGCGCCGGGGGCCCCGGGAGTCGCAGCGGCGACCGTCCGTCGCCGACGCTCGACGGGTACATTGCCTTGACAATGTCCGCAACCGCACGGTAACGTCGCATCGGACGGGGCTGTAGCTCAGCTGGGAGAGCACGAGGCTGGCAGTCTCGGGGTCAGGGGTTCAAATCCCCTCAGCTCCACCATTTGAATCCGCGGGGTTACGGAGCGATCCAGCCCCGCGATTTCATTTTCGGCCCTGACCTGGAAGCGTCAACCCGAACCCGGTCGTCCTGCGGCGGATTCTGGGCCGCTTGCGGCGGGCCGGCCCGGTGACGGGTCAGAGGGGGCCGGACAAGGAACGAAAGGAGGCGCTGATGGCGAGCCCCGGGTGGGCCGTGCTGCCATTACGGGCCGTCATCGGGCTCGTGTTCCTCGTGCACGGCGGCCAGAAGCTCTTCGTGTTCGGGCTCGGGGGCACGGCGGGCTTCCTGGCGACCCTCGGCGTTCCCCTGCCGACCCTCGCCGCCGTCGTGGTCACGGCCGTGGAGCTCCTCGGCGGCCTCGCCGTTCTCCTGGGCGTGGGGACGCGCCTGGCCGCCGCGCTCCTGGCGGTCGACATGCTGGTCGCCCTGCTCGCCGTCCATCTTCGAGGGGGCTTCTTTGTTCCAGACGGCGTCGAGTTTGCGCTGACGCTCCTCGCCGCCTCGGTGACCCTGGTCGGGCTCGGCCCTGGCCCGCTGGCAGTCGAAGCGGCCTGGAGACGGGAGAATCCCTGACCCCGGTGAGGCGTCGCCGTGACGCCCCGATGGCCGGACGGCGGCTCACCCTCATCCTCGGGGCCCTCACCGCCTTCGGCCCGCTGTCGGTCGACATGTACCTCCCGGCGCTGCCGACCCTGGCTGGCAGCTTCGGCACGAGCCCGAATCGAGTTCAGCTCACGCTCAGTGCTTTCTTCCTGGGGTTCGGCGTCGGGCAGCTCGTCTACGGCCCGCTCTCCGACCGGTGGGGGCGCAAGCCGCCGCTTGCTGGCCGGCATCGGCCTCTACGTCGGCGCGAGCGTCCTCTGCGCGCTCTCCACGGGGGTGGCGTCGCTGATCGCCCTCCGCCTGCTCCAGGGCCTGGGGGCGTGCGCGGGGCCGCTGATCGCGCGGGCGGTGGTGCGCGACGTCTACGACCGCGATTTGCGGGAGCGTGGCGGGACTGTGTGGCGCACCACACGCGGCCTGCATCCCAGCCGTTTTCTTGCGAGGCCCGGCTCGGCCCGCTATCTTAGCGCGGTGGAGAAGTTGCTCCTCTTCGGGTTTCTGACGTGGGTCACCGGGAACCCGCTGCTTGCCCTGCTCCTGATGCTGCTGCTCTCCGGCGCAGGATACGGCTACCTCTCCGGGGGCCTGTTCCGCATTCACCGGACGTTCGATCGCTGGATGACTATCCGCCAGCTCGAGCGCACGGTGCACACCAACCCCTACGATGCCGCGGCCCGGGCCGACCTTGGACGGCTTCTCGTCGAGGCTGGGCGGCCTGCCACGGCTCTGCCGGAAACGGCGAGGGAGAAGCGGCCTATCTGCTCCACCTGGAGACGGCCGCGGCGCGGGCGCCGGAGGTTGCCGAAACCCTGTACTACCTCGGAGCGGCGCGACTCGGCGTGGGTGACCTCGCGGGCGGCCGCCCGCTGATCGAGCAGGCACTCGCCCAGGAGCCGAAGCTCCGATACGGCGAGCCGCACCTGACGATGGCCAATTACCATCTGGACCGGGGTGAGCCGGCCCGGGCGCTTCCTTACCTGGAGGAGTTCACCGCGCTTCATGCGTCGAGCGTCGAGGGCCGCTACAAGCTGGCCCGGGCCTATCTGGCGGCGGGCCAACCCGCTCGCGCGCGGACCGCCCTGGACGAGGCGATCCAGGCCTACCGCGGCTCGCCGCCGTTCAAGCGGCGAGAGGAGCGTCTCTGGCGCCTGAAGGCGGGCTGGCTCCGACGCCGTCTCCCGGTCGGCCCGCCGTCGGAAGCCTCCTCCGCCTGACCCCCAAGCCCGCGGAGCCTCCCACGGCGGGAGGCCGTGGCCTCCCGTTCGTGCCAGGCTGGCTCCGGCAGCGGGCCGCAGGCCGGGAGCATCGCGCTTCTGACGGGATGACCCCGGGGGTTCCGACCCCTGGCGGCTCGCCGGGGTCGGGCCGGTTCTCGCGCGAGCGATGAGCAGAGTCGCGAATGGCGGTGGGCCGCGCCGCGGCGGTCCGGCCGGGCGCTTCGCTTCGGGAGCCAGAGAGACCCGCCGTCCGGGGGTCTCAAGATCTTCGCGGATCGGGCGGCGGTCTGATAGGATGGGTCGTCCAGGGCCTCTGAGGTGGGCATGTCGACCTCGCAAGTTCCACAGGCGGTCGAAGGCTTCCTGAAGGAGCTCCTCGCGGCCAAGAAGGCCGTTCGGCTCTACCCCGCCGGCAATCCGCGTGCCGAAGAGTGGGTTCAGCGCCTCCGCCGTTTCCATGAGACCGCGCTCAAGGAGGGACTTCCGCGTCATCTGCGGGTCGCCCACGGGCGGTTCGAGTGGGAGGGCGGTCACCTCGCGACGCGCGATCCGGCGCTCGAGGCGTTCCGGTTCGAGCTCGCGAGCCGGCAGATCACGGAGATTGTCATCGAGCCCGGCGTCGAGCCCTGGGAGCTGCGGCAGCTCCTGGACTTTCTGAACCAAGCCTCCCCCGCCGACGCGGCGGGCAGTCCCACGCCGGTCGACCAGCGCAGCCTCGTCCACATCGCGATCGGCGGATCCCTCTCGCACTATAACGTCACGGGCGCCGAGACGACCATGGTGGCCGGCCTGGGCGAGATGGATGGCTTCGTGGCCGAGATCCTCGAAAGCCTCGGGCGACAATTCCGTGCCTTCACGGAGGATCGGCAAGGGCTGGCCGCGTGGTTCGTCGAGTTGGCCCAGGCCGAGGAGGGTGCCAGCGGCGTGTGCCGGGCGATTCAGATGCTGATCCCGATGATCGAGGCGGAACCGGATCGAGAAGTCCGCTACCGAACCCTCTGCGAGGCCCTGGTGTCCGTGCCCGACACCGTGCTGGGCTGGGTCGTCCGGGAATGGCTGCTCCCGCGCGCGCAGACGGATCCCGATGTGCTGAACCTGCTTACCCGATTCTCGGCCGATGAGTTTGCCGGCCTGACGGGGCTGATTTCGTCTCCGGGCCTGGAGGCGCTCCGGGCAGGCTTCGAGGGGTTGCCCGAGGACGACTGGCG
>CAZDYT010000552.1:0-3298 GCA_964509395.1 uncultured bacterium | reverse complement strand
CAGCGAGGCGCAGCGCGCGCTCGGGCCGCGCCGGGTCCGGCGCCGCCGGGAGGTCCTGGCGGCGTACCTCCTCATGAGCCCCGCCCTGCTGCTGGTCTTCGGCATTCTCGCCTACCCCGTCGCCTGGGAAATCTGGGCGAGCCTGACCGACCTCTCGCCGCTCAAGGACGGGCCCGCCGCCTTCGTCTGGCTGGAGAACTACCTCCGCCTCCTCGGCGAGACGCGATACCTGTGGGCCGCGACCGTCACCGTCACCTACGCCCTGGTCACCAGCGTGGTCAAGCTGGCGCTGGGGATGGGGTTCGCGCTCCTTCTCGCCAGGCCGTTTCGTGGCCGGGCCCTCGTCTTCTTCGCGGTCTTCCTCCCGTGGGTCTACCCGGCCAGCGTGCGCGTCATCGGCTGGTACTGGACCCTGAACCCGCCGATCGTGGTGTCTCACGCCGTGCTCCTGGGCAACGTGAAGTATGTGGTGGACGGCTTCCTCGGGGACGGGGCCTGGGCGTTCCTCAGCGTGACCATGTTCAACATCTGGCGCGGGAGCTCGTTCATCGGCGTCTTCCTCCTGGCGGGGATCAACGCGATCCCGGCGGAGCTGTTCGAGTACGCGCTCCTGGAGTGCAAGGACCCCTGGCGCCGGTTCTGGCTGGTCACGGTGCCGCTCCTCAAGCCGTTCCTCGCCCTCGCGGTGTTCCTGTCGCTCACGACGGCCTTCGCCGACCTGGCCAACGTGTGGCTCCTGACCGGCGGACGCATCATCTTCCCGGTGATCGGGACGGAGGCGTACTGGCTCGCCATCCGGGGGGGACAGATCGGACTGGGCTCCGCCCTCTCGCTGATGCTGGTCCCGCTGCTCGCCGCAGCCCTCTTCGTGCTGTTCCGGATGTTCGATCCGCCGGAGGAGGCCCGGGCGTGAACCCCAAGCCCTGGTGGAAGAAGCTCGGCCACGGGAGCCTCCTGCTCGTCGTAGCCGCCTACTGCGTCTTCCCCATCTACTACATGCTGATCCAGTCGGTGAAGGGCGCGGAGGAGGACATCTTCGGACATCCCCTCATCGTCCTGAAGCCGACCTTCGAGAACTTCGAGGAGCTGTTCGTGCCCAAGGAGGAGTCCCGGGGCTACGTCGGGCGGGTCCTGAAGCAGTCCTACCCCTTCCTGGACTGGATGGAGAACACGGTCATCGTCTTCGCCGGGTCGCTGCTGCTGACCCTCGTTGCGAGCATCATGGCCGCATACGCCATCGGCCGCCTCCGGCCCCCGGGCTTCCGCTGGTGGCGCCGCGCCGTCTTCGCCACCTACGTGATCCCGCACACAATCCTGTTTGTCCCGCTCTACCAGCTCGTGATCCGACTCCGCCTGGACGACAACTTGCTGCTGCTGGTCCTGGTCTACTCCACGATGGCGCTGCCGTTCTGCCTCTGGATCCTCTCCGCCTACTTCCAGCACCTCTCCCAGGACATCGAGGACTCCGCTCTGGTCGAGGGGGCGAGCCGCGCCACCGCGTTCCTCCGGATCATCCTGCCCATGGCGCGGCCCGTGATCGTCGCGGCCGGCATCTTCGCCCTGGGAACGATCGCCAGCGACTTCACGCTGGCCTCCATCTTCATCCTGGACAAGCACAGCCAGACGATCCCGGCCGGCCTGGCCACGATGGACGTGGCCCTGGACGAGCTGCTCGCCGTGGCGGGGATCAACCTGATGGCGATCCCGGTGGTCCTGATCTCGGCCGTCTTCGCCCGCGGCTACGTCCGCGGCCTGACCGCGGCGATGGTCGAGGGCGCCTGAATGGTCAGGTGACGAGGCGGCCGCGGCGTCGCTTCGTCTTGGGGGGAGGCAGGCCCGATCCGTTCGCCGGCCGATCAAGGCCGGGACGTCCGCGAGGCCGCAGGCCGAGCGCGTCACGGCCGAGAAGGACAAGGCGAACGGTTGGGCTTTGCCCAAAGGGCCGTCGGAAGGGGGGCGTAGCCCCCCTCCGAGGGTCAGGGAGCGGGGCGAATGCGGATGATCCGGTGGAGGGCGGTCTCGGCGATATAGAGGCGGGCGGCGCGATCCACGACGACCCCGCCGGGGTCGCCGAGCTCCGACGCGACGACGCTCACCGTGCCCGCCGGCGAGATGCGGTAGAGCTGGCGGCTGTGGAACCCGGCGGCCACCAGGACGCTCCCGTCGGGCGCCACGGTCGTGTGGGTCCGATGGTAGTCCCCCGCCGGAAGCCGCGCGAGGAACTGAAGGCCGACCGATGAGCTTAGCCGGAACACCTCGCCGAGGGAGCTCAGCAGGAGGATCTCGTCGGCGGGCGAGGCCGCCACAGAGACGAAGCGGGGCAGGTCCGCCCTCGCCGCTCCGCGGGCCGACACTTTGGGGAAGAGCGGCGTGGCGAGATCCAGCCGTCGCGGCCGCGGGAGGTCCTCTCGGGGGTCGATGCGGAAGACGAGGGGCCCGTCGTAGGCCTCGCTCTCGAGCCATTCGAGGACCGGCGGAAGGGGGGACTCGGAGCGCAGGCGTCCCTCGGAGCTCGCGAAGTCCAACGCCACGAGCCGGCCCTGCCCGTCGAACGCCAGGCTGCCGCCGCCCACCAGGTGGTAGAGACCCACGGCAAAGAGCGCGAGCTTATGCTCCGCCGTGAGTCGGTAGATCCGGTTGCCGTTCTCCTCGCCGAGGAACAGATCGCCGCTCCGGGGATCGACGGCCAGGCTGCCAAAAGGGACCTTCCGTGACCTGTCGGGGAACGGGATCACGACCCTCGGGACCCGGGAGGCGTCTACCGGGAACGATCCGGCGAGGTCGACCCAGTGGAGTTCCCCGGCGGCCTCACCGCAACAGCCGTGGCTCAGGACTACGAGCCGCCCGGACGCATCGAAGGCCAGCTCGACGGGCCTCGTGATCCCGGTCACGACCACCTCGACCCGTAGGCCGGGGGCGACGCGGACCTCCGCCGCGGCGAACGGCACGATGACCGCCCCCAGGACCCCGATGGCGCCGCCCAGCACCGTCAGGATCCGCCTGATCCGGCTGCCACAACTCGGGCTTGACAGGCGGAATCGCCCGGTGCTAGGCTCCGCGCATCGAAGAGCCGCCGGATTACCGCCGGGATCGTCAGGCACGTGCGGGGGCAGCCAGGCGTTCACGCCATTTTGGGAGGTGGGCCGATGAAGACCAAAACGTTCGTCGTTCTCGGGGCCGCTCTCCTCATGGGCCTCGCGGGCTTTCCAGCCGTCGCCCAGGACGCGAAGCCTGCCGAACCGAAGGGGGTCAAGGTCAAGGGGCTCGTCAGCTCGCTGGGGGGCTTCAGCGCGACGGT
>CAZDYT010000551.1:0-3298 GCA_964509395.1 uncultured bacterium | reverse complement strand
GAACGCGAGCGCGACGTGGCCCGTGCCTACGGCGACATCGAGTTCGACGAAGAGTATCGGCTGCCCACGTATGGCGAGCCCGAGGTCGGGGAGCCGCAAACCGAGGAAGCGGAAGTGGCGGCCGAACCGACCGAGGGCCAGCCGTGGGGAAGCTGGGAGGAGGAACGGGCCGAGACCGAGACGCCGGCGGCCGGGTTGGAGGAAGACCTCACCGTCGCCGAGGCTCCGCCGCCGGGGTACCCGCAGGAGCGGGTCGCCCCGCGCTCGCGGCTACCCCGGTCTCCCGAGGAGCAACCTGAATCGGAGGCACCCGCGGCCGGCGTGGTCGACACGGCGCCGGAGACGGTCCTTGCCGAGGGGGAGCCGGCCAGGGAGACGAAGCGCAAGCGAACGACACGGTCGCGCAAGGAGAAGGAAGAGAAGACCAGCCGCAGCACCACGCGGAAGCGCAAACCCAAGACCAGCGTCGAGGCAGAAGCCGGCCGCGAGGAGAGCGAGGTAGCGCCGGCCGAGGCCGAACTCCCCAAGGAGAGCGAGGGCCCGTCTGCCGAGGCACCCAAGCCGCGGTTGATGGACTCCGCGGAACGCCGCACCGACGAGGAGGACAGGGAGGGAGACGGCGGGGAACGCCTCGACAATGGTAGCGCCTCGGAATCGGACTCCGGTTCCTCGACCGAGGATGAGGACCTCTTCTTCCCGCGCTCCCGCGAGAGCCTCTCCCGGCGTGAGGCCGACGAGGTGCCCGCCGCGGAGCTTGAGAGCCGTCACGAATCGGCCGCCCCGGAGCCGGAGATCGCTCCGCCGGCGCACGCCGAGAGCAGTGCCGCGGAGGCCCCGCCGCGCGAGACCGTACATCGTGAGTCCGCACCGCGCGAGCGCGGCGGGCGCGACCGGGACCGGGATCGAGACCGGGGACGGCGGGGCGAGAGAGGTGGTCGGGGAGACCGCGGGGATCGCGGCGACCGCGGCGGACGCGGTCGGCGTGCCGGGCGCGGCGCGATCGAGGACGAACTCGAGGCAGACCTGCGGGCGGCGGAAGTCGAGGCAGAGCCCGCGGAGCGGCGGGACGAGCCCGCCGCGTTCGAGCGGGAGGAGCCACCGCACGAGGAAGGCTGGGAAGAGCCGGAGCCGCAGCACCCGGCGTACGAGGACCTTGACGAGGACTTCGTCCCACCGACCCCCGGCCCGCGCCGTGATCGAGAACAAGAGCGGGATCAGGGCCGCGACCGCGATGAGGGCGGCCGCCCCCGAGGCCGTGGCCGCCGCGACCGCGACCGCGATCGTCGCCGTGGCGGCCCGGGGGGTGGCGGCCGCGGCAACGGCCGGCCCAAGCCGAACATCCAGGACATCTTCAAACGGGGCCAGGAGGTCATTGTCCAGGTCATCAAGGAGGGCCTCGGCTCCAAAGGTCCAACCTTGTCGACCTACATCAGCATCGCCGGCCGCTACCTCGTGCTGATGCCGGGCCTCAATCGCGTCGGCGTCTCGAAGAAGATCAACGACGAGGAGCAGCGTCGCCGACTCCGCGACATGTTCCACGACTTGAAGCCGCCCAAGGGCCTCGGCTTCATCATCCGCACCGCCTGCGAGGACAAGAACAAGAAGGAGTTGCAGCGCGACCTCGCCTACCTGTCGCGGTTGTGGCAGGTCGTCGTCCGCCGCATCCGTCGCCAGAAAGCCCCTTGTGAGATCTACCAGGAAAGCGATCGCATCACGCGCACTCTGCGCGACGCCTTCACCGGCGATATCGACACCATCATTGTCGACGAGCCGAACGCGTTCGAGGAGGCCCGCGAGTTCCTGCAGATCGTCATGCCGCGCTACGCCGACCGCATCCAGCTGTACACCGGCACGGAGCCGCTGTTCCACAAGTACGGCGTCGAGGCGGAGATGGACCGCATCCAGCAGCGCAAGGTGCCGCTGCCCAACGGCGGATCGATCGTGATCGAGCAGACCGAGGCGCTGGTGGCGATCGACGTCAACAGCGGCAACTTCCGGGCGGACAACAACGCCGAGGAGACGGCCTACCAGATCAACCTGGTGGCGGCCAAGGAAATTGCCCGGCAGCTACGGCTGCGCGACTTGGGCGGCGTGATCGTCAACGACTTCATCGACATGCGCGAGGAGAAGCACCGCCGTGCCGTCGAGAAGGCGCTGCGCGACGCGGTGAAACGTGACCGGGCGCGGACGAAGGTGCTGAAGATGTCAGCGTTCGGCATCATCGAGATGACGCGGCAGCGGATACGGCCATCGCTGAAGCGGAGCGTCTACGAGGAGTGTGTCGGCTGCAAGGGCACCGGCCACGTCAAGACGGCGGAGAGCATGAGCCTGGAGGTGATCCGGCTCTTGCAGCTGGCGGCGCACCGTGAGTACATCCGTCGCGTCGAGGTCCGGGTGACTGAGGCGGTCGCGAACTACCTGCACAACCGCAAGCGCAAGGAGATCAACGAACTGGAGGAGAAGGGGCGGCTGCAGGTGCAGATCACCGGCTTGCTGGGAGCCCCACCGGAGACGCTCGATTTCTTCTGCTTCGACAACAACGACAACGAGGTGCGTCTGTTCCCGATCGAGGAGCAGCGCCGCCCGACCCGCCGTTAACTGGGCGAGCGGGGGGTGTAAACCCCCCGGTGAGGATGCACCGGGGGGGTTACACCCCCCGCTCGCCACCGTGCGAACCGGCGTGACGAGCGACGCGCAACTGAGCACGGGCCCGTTCCTGGGCCTTGAGTCGTTCGTCCGCCGACCCCTTCGCAGCTGGCCCCGTCGCCTCGCGCAGTGCCTGCTCCGCCTGCTCCGGCTTGATCTCCTCCGCCTTCAGGGCTCGCGACGTCAGCACCGTCACGACGTTGGCTCGCACCTGCACGAATCCACCGTCGATGAAGAAACGCTTCGTCTGTCCGCCGCGTTTGATGCGCAGCTCGCCGTAGCCCAGCCGGCCCACCAGCGGGGCCCGGCCGGGCAGGATGCCGATCTCGCCGTCGTACAGCGGCAGGGCGACAAAGTCGGCCTGCTCGTCGACGACAGCCCTCTCTGGCGTGACGACCACGCACTGCAAGGACCGGCTTGACGTTGCGGTTGCCATGAGTTACTTGCTCTCCGCCTTCAGGCGCTCGGCCTGCTCGGCCGCCTCGTCGATGCCACCGACGTACCGGAACGCCTCCTCGGGCAGGTGGTCCCATTTGCCCTCGCACAGCTCCTTGAAGCTGCGCACGGTCTCCGCCCGCGGCGTCACCTTGCCCTCCTTGCCGGTGAACGCCTCGGCCACGATGAACGGCTGCGACAGGAACTTCTCGATGCG
>CAZDYT010000550.1:0-3299 GCA_964509395.1 uncultured bacterium | reverse complement strand
GGAGGCCGTCAACGGTCAGCTCGAGATCATGCGCCGCAACAACGGCGGCTACTTCTCCAGCGCGGACAACCTCAAGGCCAGGCTCGGGATCGCCATGGACCGGCTCGAAAACGGCAGGTGGAGCCGGGTGGCGGCCTCGGTCTCGAGTGCCTTGGCCCAGCTCAACGCCATGTTCGCGGCTCGCTTCGAGCGGTCGGACTGAGCCTCATGGCCGGCCGCGACGGCCGCATCCATCCCACTGCCGGCCCCACTCGGCTGATGAGCGAGCATCAACGTCCCCGCCAGCGCCATGCCTCCGGAGACGTCCGCCGGCATGACGGGCCGACAAAGCTGCCCGGCCTCACCCGGGCTGCAGCCGAGATCCGCGTTCACGTGGCGCTCGACTCGATCCAGGAGGCGCTGCGACTGATCGACCAGGCCACGCAAGCACTCTCCCGAGTGGATGGGATGATCCCCGAGCGAAGGCGAATCGGTTCGCTCTGTGACCAGCTCACGCAGACCTGGTACGCCGTCAGCGCCGGCGCCAACCGACTTCGGCGTCACGGCTATCTCCGAGTGGACTGACTGCCAACACGGCAGCGAGTAACCCCGGATCCTCGGGCCGTTCCCCAAGACGCCGAATTCCGAAGCGTCGTTTCCTAAACTAAACAGGCGGCCCCCCACATCACGGCGATGCGTCTCCCACGCGACCCGCCGTCATGCGGCTCGGGTACTGGTCCTCCACCCAGGCGAGACACAACATTCCGGGGGAGTACCCCCCCAGCAGCGCCGCGTGGCATACGCCCTGCTCGCCTGCCGCACCGGGCAGCTCGGAGGACACGTCCTCGTCTGCGACAGCTGCCCCGAGCGGCGCTACGCCTACCACTCCTGCCGCGACCGGCACTGTCCCCACTGTGGTGCTCTCGACCAGGCCCTGTGGGCCGAGGCGCAGCAGCAGCACCTGTTGCCCGGTAGCTACTATCACGTGGTGTTCACCATCCCACGATGCCTGCACCCGCTATTCCGGCTCGCCCCCGCGGTCTGCTTCGAGGCCCTCTTCGCCGCCGTCTCCCAGACCTTGCTCGAGGTCGCCCAGAGCCGCCTCAAAGCGCGGCTGGGGCTGCTCTGCCTGCTCCACACCTGGAACCAGAAGATGGAGTACCACCCGCACCTGCACTGCCTCGCCACCGGGGGTGGACTCGCCGACGACGGCGCGCGCTTCGTCCACTGCCGCCGCTTTCTGCTCCCGCTCAAGGTCCTGCGCGAGGTGTTCGCCGGCAAGCTGCTGGGCCGGCTTGATGCCGCCCGCGAGCAGGGCGCTTTCGGCCCTCACTTCGCGAAGAGCGCGCTGCTCGCCGCCACGCGCCAGCCCTGGAACATCAAGGTCAAGCGCCCGCTCGCCGGACCCGCCCAGGTGATCGCCTACTTCGCCCGCTATACCCGTCGCATCGCGATCTCCGAATCGCGCCTGCGCCGTTACGACGGCGAGACCGTCACCTTCACCTGGCGCGACCGTGCCGACGGCAACCGGCGCAAGCTGCTCTCGCTGCCGGCGCCGGAGTTCCTGCGCCGCTTCTTCCTCCACGTCCTGCCCCCGCGCTTCGTCCGCATCCGCCGCTACGGCCTGCTCGCCAACCGCGTCCGCGAGACCGCCCTCGCCTGCGCGCGCCGCGCCCTCGACGCGGACAACATCGCTCCGCCTCCGCCCAAGAACGAGAGCCGCGCCGCCGCCTGCCTGCGCCTGTTCGGCAAGGACCCGACACTCTGCCCGGCCTGCAAGCAGGGCCATCTTGTCGCCGTCTATGAGTGGCGGCCCACCGCGTATCCCGTCGAGATCGCCGCGGTGCTCGCCACCATCCAGCCGAGGGCGCCGTGACCGATCACCCGCCTTGCCAACCCGCCCGTCCTCCGACATCGCTCGCGCCGAGCGCCCGCTCGAGGCCTGCGTCGCCACGCTGTTGGCTCGCGCCTCGCGGCCATCGATCACTGCCCGCCCGTGCGAAACCTCACTGGCGCTCGCCCAGCACGCGCCGTTCCGCCCGCACCCAAGCCCTCACGACCCGCCGCAAGCACGTCCACCACCACAACCGACGGATCGAAACGCCAAAGCCCGAATAGCGGCGGCTCTGTTCAACAGCGGGTATCCGCTGGCCGCATCACTCAGGGGCGTCGCTGCGCTCGGTCAGGCCAGCGGATACCCTGCTCTTTGTTGAACAGAGCCGCTTCGCGGCGGAGGGCCAGATGCGCGTCCCCCGTCGCTGATACAAGCTTCCCTCGGTCGCATCGCCCCTGCAAGCGACCGGGAGGAACACATGCCAGACGTCACGTCCTACGCCAAGCGCTTCGAGGACACCCTGCGCGCCGTCGGCCGCACCGAGCGCACCGCCGACAACTACCTGACCGTGCTGCGCTGCTTCAGCCGCTTCCTCGACCCCCGCAGCCTCGAGCAGGCCAGCGTCGAGGACATCGTAGCCTACCGCCTCGATCTCGGCTCGCGCGGCCGCGGCGAGTCGTCCCAGCGCATGGCCCAGTACGCGCTGCGCTTCTTCTACCGCGACGTGCTCGAGCACCGCGACTGGAACTACGACACCCTGCCCGTCCCCAGCGCGCGCCACCGGCTGCCCGAGATCCTGAGCGTCCCCGAGGTGGAAGACGTCCTCGACGCCGCGCCCTCGCCGAAGTACCGCGCCGCCTTCATGGCGGTCTACGGCTGCGGCCTGCGCACCACCGAGCTCGTCCACCTGCGCCCCGCCCAGATCGACGCCGCCCGCGGCGTGCTCCGCGTCGAGCAGGGCAAGGGCCGCAAGGACCGCCCGATCAAGCTCCCCGTGATCCTGCTCGAAGAGCTCCGCCAGTGCTGGCGCAGCTACCGCCCCAAGAGCTTCGTCTTCGAGGGCCGCATCCCCGGCCAGCCGATCAGCTCGAGCGCCGTGCAGCGCGCCTTCCGCGCCGCCTGCAGCAAGGCCGGCATCACCAAGCAGGTCACCCTCTACTCGCTGCGCCACGCCTACGCCACCCACCTGCTCGAGAGCGGCGAGAACATCCGCAGGATCCAGGCCCTGCTCGGCCACCGCAGCCTCAACACCACCGCCGTCTACACCCACCTCGCCCGCACCTGGCTCGACGAGGTGAAAAGCCCCCTCGACAGCCTGAAGCTCCACAACACCAGCACCAAGAAGTAGCTCTCCGTGGCTCACTCTACCGAGGCCGGAGGGATCACCCTGGCCGCGATCCTGCGCGACCACTTGGGCTCCCTCCGCCTCGGCCCCCAGCAGCGCCGCGTGGCATACGCCCTGCTCGCCTGCCGCACCGGGCAGCTC
>CAZDYT010000549.1:0-3305 GCA_964509395.1 uncultured bacterium | reverse complement strand
ACTGCTTGGGGTTCTTCACGAACTTGTCCTTGCAGGCGACCGCGCAGAAGTAGTAGGTCTTCCCCTCGTGCGCCGCCGTGGCGGCGGCCTTCTTCTCGTCCACCGTCATCCCGCACACCGGATCCTTCGCCATCGCGTCCTCTCCCGGCGGGACGGCTCGGAGCCGGCCTGGACGGCCGGCTCCGTCCCCGCCGTCTACTGAGCTTTGACGGTGATGCTTCGGGCCACGTCCTTGCCGTTCTGCGAAGCGTAGACCACCGTGACCTGATCACCGGTCTTGAGGTCCTCGAGCTTCACGGTGTCCTTCCCGCGCTTGATGGTCGTCTTCTCGCCGACGGTGACCGTGGCCTCGCCTGACTTCTCCGCCACCGTCAGCGTCTTCCCGGCCGCATCCACGGCCTTGACCGTCCCCGCGTGCCGACCGGTCTTCTCACCGGCCGGCTTCGCCGCCTTCTCGGCGGCCGGCTTGTCCTGCGTCTTCTGCGGGGCTGCTGCGGTGTGACTGGCGGCCGACGCCATCCCGGCGACCCCGCCGATCAGCAGCACGACCAGCGCCATCGAGAGCACCTGCTGAATGGTCCGCATCCTCGCTCACCTCCTTTCTGCCTTGGAGTGGTGTTCACGCCCTACGTCACGGGCCCGCGCCCTCGGGCGATCCTGGCGTCCGGTCCGAGCCGCCGGCCATTACGACCGCCTCGGGAGCGGTCACGCGCGCGGCGACGCGACGCCCCTGCGGCCACAACGCCACGAGGCCGCCCAGCAGGACGACGGCCCCACCGAGCCAGATCCCCGCGATCATCGGATGGATCTGGGCCCTGAGCGTCGCCCAGCGCCCTTCCCGATCGAAGCCCCCGAGGATCACGTAGAGGTCCTTCGTCGGGCCGAACCGGATGTCCACGCTCGCGAACGGGCTCTGTGAGGTGGGGTAGATCCGCTGGCCCGGCCGGAGCGTGGTCACGAGCCGTGACCTTCGAAGACCTCGACCCCCGCGCTCACGAGCAGATGGGTCGGCTGCTCGGAGGCGCTACGCACGGCCGCCAGGGCCCCGTACCCCGCGAGGGCGAGCGCGACGAGCAGCGCGGCCTGACCCAGTTCGGGGATCGCGGCGGCCATCACATCACCTCGAGAGGCCGTCTCATTGACGGGCTGCGGGCGCGGCGAGCAGCGCGCGGATGAGTGCCTTGCCGTCCGGGCTCGCCCAGTCGCGCGCTCCGACCGCCTGGCCCACGACCCGGCCGGTCCGGTCGATGAGGTACGTTGTCGGAAGGCCGCGCACCCGGTAGAGCTCGGTCACCTTCAGGTCCGCGTCGAGCAAGGCCGGAAAGGTCAGGCGGAAGTCCTTCATGAACCGGACGACCTGTTTCGGGCTCTCCTGCATGTTTACCGCCAGGACCGCCAGGCCCTGGTCCCGGAACTCCTTGTGGAGCCGCTCCATCGAGGGCATCTCCTCGCGGCACGGTGGGCACCAGGTCGCCCAGAAGTTGACGAAGACCACCTTGCCCCGCAGCTCGGCAAGGGCCACGCGCCGCTTCCCGTCGGGCGTGGGTAACGCGAAGTCCGGCGCCTGGGCGTTGCCACTCACATGGGTGATCGCCATCGCCTGGAAGAGCGGGTCACCCGCGAACGCCGAGTCCGGACCGGCAAGTGCGAGGACGGAGAGGACCAGCACGCACGCCAGTCCCTGCGCCGGCCAGCCCGACCTCATCCCGCCGTGCCTCCGTCGGTCTGGCCCTCGGGCGCGCTCGGCGTCGCGCTCACCCGAAGGTTCCGGAGGAAAGCCTCTTCCTCGGCCGTCCATCCGTGATCCGGCTCTCCCGGCGGCGGATCGAACTCGATGAGGTAGGTGATGGGATCCCTGGACCCGGGATTCTCGGCAGTCAGGAGGATCCGGACCGCGTACCCGCGGCGAACGAGGTCGGCCAGGCGCTCCTCGAGCGGATCGAAGGCCGTCAGGAAACGCCTTGATGGTCTGCGCGGTCACACATAGGACGCCTTGTGCGTGTTCGTGGTCCGTCATCACAGCCTGTGGCCCAGGTCGATGGCCCGGAGAGCGCCGGACGCATCGAGCGTGAGTCGGAGCGCCATCGGGCCGCCCCAGGGGTGGTCTTCGAACGCCAGGTCTCGGTACTCGACGATTCGCGCGTCCCCGTCTTTCAGGACCGTGCGCCAGGGGACGCGGGCGAAGGCCCGGAACGCCCGCACCGCCGGGAGCGAGTCAAGCGCCGGCTCGGCCTCCGCGATCCGTTTCGAGAAGACCGCCGGCGGCTCGGGCGGACTGGACCCGAGCCAGAAACGCGCGCGGTATGCCGATGACGTCGTCTCGGCGACGCCCGTCCACCGGAGCGGCCCGGGAAACACCGGAACGAGGACCATGCGCGCCGGCGTGATCCCGCGATCGCGAAGCAGCTCGGTGAATCGCCTCTCGGCCACCTGGCTCATCGCGCCCGCCGCCAGAACGTAAACGCCCAGGGCCACAAGAGCGGCCCGGGCCATCTGCGGGCGGAACTCGGCCCGCCCGCGGGCGAGCATGAGGCCGCCGAGGACGACGGCGATCACGACCGGGTCGATGGCGTAGAGCCAGCCCAGCCCGAAGCGGCGAGTGTCCAGCGGCCAGAGCGCGGCCGTCCCGAAGGGGGTCAGGAGGTCCAGCGCGATGTGACTGAGCACGCCCAGGTAGGCGAAGGCCGCCAGGCCTCGGCCGGAGGCGTCGGAGCGCACCAGCTTCAGGGCGGCCGTGACGCCCAGGGCGAGCGGGACGCCGCCGATCAGCGAGTGCGTCACAGTCCGATGCACCGTGATCGGCGCCAGGGGATCCCAGAGGCGCGCCAGGGCGTCAGCGTCCGGCGCCACCGCGCCCGCCACCGCGGCCGCAAGGACGGGCCCCGACGGCCGGCCCATCCCCGCCCACGCCACCAGGGCCCCCGCGAGCCCGTGGGTCACGACGTCCACGAATTGCTCCGCGAGCTACTACCGACGGTAGTATCAGCAGCCAAAAAAACTCGCCGCGGGGCCACGCAGTGCGGAAACGGCGAGATCCCAGGATCGCAGCACTGCTCCAGGGCGGCGACCTCGGGGCTCAGGCGGGCCAGAAAGTGCGTCCCCCCTTCCACGGTCGCATGCACGAAGACGAAGCCGGTGAGCAGGAGCCCGGCACTCAGCGAGGAGCGCCAGATCGAGCGAGGCGGCCGGCCGGCCCCGATCGGGCGCCGCACTCGCGCCTCGAGGTCTCCCGAGCGCTCGAGGAAGCTCCCGGCGGCCACTGGCGCGACCGGCGCCGGTCCCTGCTGCCACACCTTGATGAGCGC
>CAZDYT010000548.1:0-3309 GCA_964509395.1 uncultured bacterium | reverse complement strand
GGAGCGAGCACCGTGGGGCTGGTCGCCGCGGCAGGCCCCGCGCGGCCGTGAGGCCTGGCCGCGTGCTCGCGACTCATGCGGGCTATACTCTCGACGTGGCGGACCACGACCCTCGCCCTCGAGCCGCGAAGATCACGCCACCGGCCCTGGGTCGCGCCCCGCGCGAGGTCGACGCCATCGCCCCCGACGGCTCGGCGATCCGCCTGCTCGCCACCGAGACCCAGGGCGCCACCCGCGCCAGCCTGTGCGAGGTCCGGCTGGCACCGGGCGCGGTGTCCCGCCCGGTCTCCCACCGCTCGGTGGAGGAGATCTGGTACGTGCTCGAGGGGCGCGGCCAGGTCTGGCGCTGCCCGCCCGAGGCCGAGGCGGACCCGGTCGACGTCGAACCGGGAGACGCGCTCGTCATCCCCACCGGGTGGCGCTTCCAGTTCCGGGCCGACCCGGACGCGGCCCTGCGCTTCCTCTGCTTCACCGTACCGCCGTGGCCGGGTCCCGACGAGGCGCGGCCGGCCGGCACCGGCGGCCTGGGCGCGCCGACGGTGTGACGCCGCCCCGGCCATGTCAGATCGCCCTTTCGTAGGTCACCGAGGACTTCAAGCGGTCCTCGGGGATCGCGTAATAGGCGCGGAGCAGGGCTTCGGAATCGGCTGAGAGACGATAGCCCGCCTTCTCCAGGGCGGCCCGGGCCTTGTAGTTCCCCGCATAGGTCCCCACGATGATCCGGCGCACGCCCCGGGCCTCGGCCTCGAGATGCTCGCGGAGGCGCGCCCCGATCCCCCGACGCTGGTGCGGGGGAAGCACGTAGGCATGGCGCAAGAGCGCCGCGTCGCGCACGTACTCGAGCCCCATCACGCCGACGAGCGTTCCCCGGACGAAGGCGCCATACCAGGTCATCCGTCGGGCTTCGGCCTCCCACCCGGCCGGCGTCATCTCGGGCTCGTGCAGCTCCTCGCGCGGGAGGAATTCCCGGTACCAGCGCGCCGCGACGTTGATGACGGCCAGGGCGGCGTCCCGGTCGGCGGGGGCGAGGGAGCGGATCGTCGGGTCGGGCACGCCTCCGATTATAATGGGTGTCGTGCGGTCGGGTGCCGTCGACCGATGCCATCGCTGCGCGCGCGCTCCGTCCCTGGCCCGGCGAGGAGAACCGTGCCCGATGCTCCCTCCTGGGGCCGCCCTCCGCTCCGGGGAGGCCCCGGCGGAAGGGGCCTGAGCCGCGAGCCGGCGTTCGGGCGGACGGGGCGGCTCCGCCTCACCCGGGTCCCCGCGTGAGCATGGCGACGCGGGTCGTGCTCCTCGGCGCGAGCAATCTCACCCTGGGGTTGTCCACCGTCCTCCGGACGGCGCGATCGACCCTGGGGCCGGGGCCCATGCAGGTCTTCGTCGCCGCCGGCCACGGGAGATCCTACGGCCAGTGGAGCCGCGTCCTGTTCCGCGGCCTCCCCGGGATCCTCCAGTGCGGGCTGTGGGCGGCGGCCGCGAAGGCGACCGGCGCCGGGATGTACGCGCTCGTCACCGACATCGGGAACGACCTGGCCTACGGCACCTCGCCGGGGGACCTCGCGCGCTGGGTCGGCGTCTGCCTCGACCGGCTCGGCGAGATCGGCGCAAACACGGCCCTCACGCTGCTCCCCGCGCCGAGCCTGTCGCGTCTTCCGCCCTGGCAGTACCACCTCTTCAAGGCCCTGCTCTACCCGGGGCGCGGGCTCCCGTTCGTCGCGCTCCAGGACCGGGTGGCCGAGGTCAACGAGCGGCTCATGGACCTCGCGTCCCGGCGGCGAGTGACGCTCGTCGAGCCGAAGGCCCGGTGGTACGGGGCCGACGCCATCCACATTCGGCGAAGCCAGCGGGCGGCGGCATGGGCCGAGATCCTGTCCGGATGGGAACGCCCGTCGGACCAGGCCCCGGCGCCGCCGCCCGCGTCGAGCCGCCTCGCCTGCCGCGGGCTCCGGCCCGAGCGGCGCACGCTCTTCGGCATCCGGCTCCGCCGGCCTCAGCCGAGCGGTGTCTTTCCGGACGGCACGGTCGTGTCGCTCTTCTGAGCCCGGGCCCTCTTGCCGAGCCGGGCATCCCTCGTCTACAGTCGCTTCGAGCACCAGACTCCCGGTCAATGAGTGGAGTTGCATCGGCCACGGCAAGGAGTCGCGCATGAACGCGTCCGAGACGCTGCCTCAAGGGTTCAACGTCGCCACCTGGTTCGTCGACCGGAACGTCACCGAAGGCCGGGGCGCCTCCCCGGCGTTCCTCTGCGCGGACCGCGTCCTGACCTATGGCGAGGTCCAGAGCCTCGCGAACCGGACCGGCAACGCCCTCCTCGAGCTCGGCGTCGAGATGGAGACCCGCGTCCTCATGATCTGCCTCGACACGCCCGAGTTCCTCGGCACCTTCTGGGGCGCGATCAAGATCGGTGCCGTGCCGATCCCGGTGAACACCCTGATGCGGAGCCAGGACTACCTCTACGTCCTGAACGACAGCCGGGCCAAGGTGGCCGTCGTCTCCGCGCCGCTCCTCACCGAGGCGGGTCCCGCGCTCGAGAAGGCCCCCGAGCTCCGCCACGTCCTGGTCGCGGGCGGGAATCCGGGCCCGCACTTCGCCTACGAGGACCGGATCGCGCGCGCCGCCCCGGCGCTCGAGCCGGCTCCGACCTCTCGCGACGACGTGGCCTTCTGGCTCTACTCGTCCGGCTCGACGGGCTTCCCGAAGGGCGCCGTCCACCTCCACCACGACATGGTCGTGTGCACCGAGACCTACGGGAAGCAGGTCCTCGGCATCCGCGCGACCGACCGGGTCTACTCGGCGGCGAAGCTCTTCTTCGCCTACGGGCTCGGGAATGCCGGCTACTTCCCCATGGGCGTGGGGGCCCAGAGCATCCTCTACCCGCACCGGCCGACCCCCGAAGCGGTCTTCGAGATTCTCGCGCGCCACCGCCCGACGCTCTTCTTCGGGGTGCCGACGCTCTACGCCGGGATGCTCGCCGTGAAGGAGGCTTCGAGCAGGTTCGACCTCTCGTCCCTCCGCCTCTGCGTCTCGGCCGGCGAGGCGCTCCCCGAGGAGCTCTACAGCCGCTGGCGCGAGCGCTTCGGCGTCGAGATCCTCGACGGGATCGGGACGACCGAGATCCTGCACATCTTCCTCAGCAACCGCTCGGGGGCTGTGCGCCCGGGCTCGTCCGGGCTTCCCGTCCCGGGCTACGAGGCGGCGATCGTGGACGATGAGGGACGCCCGGTGCCGCAGGGGGAGACCGGTAACCTCCGCGTCAAGGGCGACTCCACGATGGCCTACTACTGGAACAAGCACGAGAAGACCAAGGAG
>CAZDYT010000547.1:0-3321 GCA_964509395.1 uncultured bacterium | reverse complement strand
CGGGGAGCCCGCACTCCGGCCATCGGGGCGGGCCCCCGGGCGCCGGAGCCTCGCCCACGCGCCAGTTTGCCGTCCTGAGCCTGCTCACCATCGGCGGCAGCACCCTCCTCTTTGGCTTTGCGCTCGGATACTTCGTCGAGCGCGGCATCCTGGACCGGGAGTGGGCCTCGACGGCGGCCCTGGTCCGAACCGCTGCCCGCTTCTACCTCCGCCCGGCCGACTTCACGCCCCGCGCTTCGGGCGCCGAGGGCCTCCCGGCGACGGACGACCCGGGCGACCGCCTCGAAGAGCTTTCCCGCCAGGTTCGCATGCTCCCGGAAATCCTGTGGCTTTCGGTCTACGATGCCCGGGGCAACGTGCTCTGGACCGACACCGAGCGCCCGGCCTCCAGCCACCCGACCTCCGCCTGGCTGCGCCAGGCCTTGGCCGGCGAGACCAGCGTGCGCCTCGAGCCGCGCCGCGCTGAGACTCCCGAGCGAGTCGACCTCTACGTGCCGATCACGTTTCCGGGAGAAGGGCGTGTGGCCGGAGTGATCGAGGCTTCCGTGGACCCGAGCCGCGTGCTGGCGAGCGTCGGGCAAGCGCGGCTCGTGCTCTGGACGCTCGCGCTCCTCTCCGGCACCGTGCTCTACGCGGCGCTCTACGGGATCGTCTGGCGCGCTTCACGGACGCTCCGCGCGCAGCACGCGGCGCTCGCCCAGCGCGCCGAGGAACTCGGCCGCACCAACGCCGAGCTCCGGGCCGTCCAGCAGCAGCTCGTCGCGGCGGAACGCCTGGCCGCGTTCGGCGAGATCACGGCCGCGGTCGCCCACGGTCTCGGGAACCCAATGGCCGCGATCCGCGGCCTCGCCCAGGTCGCGCAGCTCGACGCCCCGGAGGGTCCCGTCCGCGAGCGGCTTGGACAGATCATCGCCGAGACCGACCGGTTGACCGAGCGCATGCGAGCCCTCCTCCAGTTCGGGCGCCCCGTCGAGCAGCGCCGCGTCCCGACGGCCCTCGACGCGGCGGTCGGAAGCGCCCTCGAATCGGTCCGGCCTCGGTGCGCGCAGCGTCGCGTCCGGCTGGAGGTCGCCGTGCCCGCCGACCTCCCCAAGGTCCGCCTCGATGCCGCGCGGTTCGAGGAAGCGCTCCTCTGCGTCGTCAACAACGCGGTGGACGCGATGCCGACCGGGGGCGTCCTGCGGGTGATCGCGGCCGCGTCGGCATCCGCCTCTCCAGGGGGCGCGCTCGAGCTTTCCGTCGAGGACACGGGGCCGGGCATCCCTCCGGTCGCGCTGGCGCGCGTCTTCGAGCCGTTCTTCACCACGAAGCGGGGCGGCACCGGCCTCGGCCTCGCGGTCGCCCGGAAGCTCCTCGAGGGTGCGGGCGCGCGGGTCCGGCTCGAGAGCGAGCCCGGGCGCGGGACCCGCGCCATCATCACGCTCCCCGTCGACGAGGCTTGACGTGCCCCCCAGCGTCCTGGTGATCGAGGACGATGCCGCCCTTGCCAGCGCCATCGAGGCGTTCCTGCAGCGCCAGGGGCTTCCCACCCGGGCGTTCCCCTCGGCCGAAGCCGCGCTCCCGGCGCTGGCCGGGGTCGCCCCGGACGTCGCCCTGGTGGACGTCCACCTGCCGGGCATGGACGGCGTTGCCGCCATGGACGTGATCCGGCGGGAACGCCCGGAGACGCTCGTGATTCTCATGACCGCTTACTCCACCGTCTCCAGCGCCGTGGCGGCGGTGAAAGCGGGCGCCGTCGACTATCTGACGAAGCCTCTCGATCTCGAGGAGCTGTGGGTCGTGATCCAACGGGCGTGGGAGAGCCAGCGGGTCCGTAGCGAGCTCGCGTACCTGCGCCAGCGGACCGGACACGCGGCGCCCGTCGAGAGCCTGCTCGGTACCTCACCTGCCATCGACGAGGTTCGGCGCCGCATCCTCCAGGCGGCGCGGGCCGACCGGCTCGGGGATGCGGGACCGACCGTCCTCATCGCCGGGGAGACCGGGACCGGCAAGGAGCTCGCGGCGCGCGCCATTCATGCCGCCGGACCGCGTGCCGACGGCCCATTCGTCGAGATCAACTGCGCGGCGATCCCCGGCGCACTCCTCGAAGGAGAGCTCTTCGGCTTCGAGAGGGGTGCTTACACCGATGCCCGCTCCACCAAGCCGGGGCTCTTCGAGGCCGCGGATGGTGGCACGCTCTTCCTCGACGAGATCTGTCTTCTCGATCTGGCGCTGCAGGCGAAGCTCCTCCGGGCCATCGAGGACCGCGCGATCCGGCGGCTCGGCGGTATCGCGGCCCGCCGGGTGGACGTCCGCATCCTGGCGGCGACCAACCATGACCTCGAGGCTGCGGCGCGGGATGGGGCCTTCCGTCGGGACCTTTTCTACCGGCTCCGCGTCCTGACGGTGGATCTCCCGCCCCTCCGGGGGCGCGGCGATGACATTCGCCTCCTCGCCGAACACTTCCTGGCCCAGTGTCGCCAGCGGTACGGGCTCGGCGACGTTCAGCTTTCCGCCGCGGCATTCGAGGCTCTTCAGACCTCGCCGTGGCCCGGGAACGTCCGGGAGCTCGCCCACGTCGTCGAGCGCGCGGCCCTTCTCAGCCCCGGTTGCATCCTCGAGCCGGAGCAGCTCGGCCTGGTGCCCCCGGCCGGGGTTCCCGTCACGGTCAACTCGGACGGGCCCGTCCACGTGGACTTCGTTCGGGGGGCGATCAACCTCGAAGCCGTGGAGCGGGCCCTGATCGAGAAGGCGCTCCAGCACACCGGCTGGAACCGCTCACGCGCCGCCAAGCTCCTGGGGCTGACCAAGGAGACGCTGCGCTACCGGATCGAAAAGTACCGGCTCAGCCCTTAACATCTCCCCGACGGGAAATGCCCGCCGAGGGGCAGATCCCCGCCTTTTCGTGCTCCCCCGCAGCGGCAAAGTCCGCCGTCGAGGCTGAAACCGCGTAAGGCGGGGCCCGCGGCACGCTCGGCAGCGCCTGGCATGAGGATTGCTGTTCCGTCTGGGACTGCGGAGCCCCCCTCCGCACGGTGTACTGTCGCGGGACCTTCGGAGGCACGATGATCCGGCTCATCCGGCTTGGCTTGGCGCTGGCCCTCATACCGCTCGTGCTCTGTCTGGGTCCGAGCCTCTGCCGAGAAGACCTCTCCTTGGGCGGTGCGCCGGCCTTTGCAAAGAGCAGCAGCGAGCGTGAGGGCGGTGACGGGAAGGGCGGCCGCGGCGGCGAGGGCCGTGGTGAGGCCGGCGGGGCCGGCGGCGGTCGCGGCGGCGCGGCCGGTGGCGCCGGTGCTGGTAGCGGCGCTGAGGGGCGCGGCGCGGCCGGGGGCGGCAGCGGCG
>CAZDYT010000546.1:0-3339 GCA_964509395.1 uncultured bacterium | reverse complement strand
CCTTGCATCGAGAACGTTCCGAACCACTCCCGCGTCGCCTCGTGGGTCTCCCAGGTCGTGAAGGTGGCCCGCGGCCCGCCCGACGGCATGCCGTCGAACATAGGCATGGACAGGTCCACGATGCGTCGTCCCGCGCCGTCCATCGGCTCGACCTCCGTGTGTGACGGGGCGGAGGGAGCGGGGCCCTCCGCCCCGCGCGCGTTCCCCGCTAGTCTCGGAGGATGGTGTCGATGCGGTCCGAGGCGGTCTTGACCGCGGCCGCCGTCGTCTTGGCCCCGGTCAGCACCTCTTGCTGCATCGTCCCCAGCGCGTTGATGATCTCCGCGTACTTGAGACTCTTGAAGGGCACCCGGGCGACCCGGATCATCGGCTGGAAAGCCTGCACGATCGGGTCGCTCCGGAGTTCCGGCCGCTGCATGGCCTTGACGTTGGCCGGGAACTTCCCGTGGATCTTCCAGACCGTCACGCCCGCCTCTTCGCTGGAGAGGAACTTCAGGAGCTCCCAGGCCTCCTTGGCGTGCCGGCTGGTCTTGGTGATGCAGAGCGAGTCGGTGCCGCCACCCGCCGCCACGGGGACCTTCCGGACGGGCATCGGCGCCACCCGGAGGTGCCCCTTGATCGCCGGGTTGATCTTCTCGGTCACGCCGAACTGCCATACCCCGCTCTGCACCATGGCTACCACGCCCTGGGCGAGGAGCTGGTTGTTCTCGCCGAAGCTGTTGGCCGGGACGCTCGGCGGGGCCACCTTGTGCTTGCGGTAGAGATCGGCCCAGAAGTCGATGGCCTCGATGAACTCCGGGCTGTTGATGGCGCTCCGCTTGCCGTCAGGCGTGAGCACGCTGGCGCCGTTGGTCATCCACCAGTACCAGAGCCGCCACACGCTCGAGTTGTCCCCCTTGCCGAACAGCCCGATGCCATACTTCCCGTCTCGGGTGAGCTTCTTGGCGTAGTCGAGCAGCTCCTCCCAGGTCTTGGGCGGCCGGTTGGGGTCGAGGCCGGCCTCCTGGAACGCCTTGGCGTTGTACATGAGGCCCATGGGCCCCGTGGAGTACGGCAGGAAGTAGAGGTCGCCCTTCTCATCGGTGAAGCTCTCGAGGTCGCCCTTGGTGAAGCGGGCCTCGATGTCCTCCTTCTCGGCCTTGAGGAACGGCTCCAGGCTCGCGCAGTAGCCCCGGGCGATCAGGTTCGGCCCGTTGGGTGGGGTGTCCATGTAGATGTCGGGTCCCCGCCCCGCCTCCATCGCCGCCGTGAACTTGGGCACCCGCTCGGCCGAGGTGACGGTCTCGGGGATGACCTTGATGTTGGGGTTCCGCTTCTCGAACTCGGCGAACAGCGCCTTGAGGGCCGGGCCAGCCGGGTCCTCGCCGAAGTACCAGCTCATGAACCGGAGCTGGACCTGGGCGGAGGCCGGGACCGCCCACGCGGGCCCCAGCGCCAGGGCTACGACGAGGCCGACCGTCCATCGCGTCACGCACCGCCACGTTGCCATGCTTGCCTCCTTGGTCACCGGAGTGGAGGGACGACCCGGCTCCTCACCTGAGCGCCCCCGCCGTGAGGCCGGAGACGAGGTACCGGGAGGTGAACATGTAGAGCACGATCGGCGGGACGGCGGCGACCATGCCCGCCGCCATCAGCTCGTTCCACGCCACGCTGTACTCCCCGAACAGGTGGGCGATGCCGACGCTGATGGTGTATTTCTCGTTGGAGTCGGTCAGGACGTAGGCGAACATGAACTCGTTCCAGGCCAGCAGGAACGCGTAGATCGACGTGGCGGTGAGCCCCGGGAGCCCCACCGGGAGCACGACCCGCCGGAAGGTGCCGAATGGCGAGCAGCCGTCGATCATGGCCGCCTCGTCCAGCTCCGTGGGGATGGTGTCGAAGTAGCCCTTGAGGATCCACGTCGCGAAGGGGAGCACGAACGACGTGTAGGCGATCACCAGGGCGGTGAGCGTGTCGTAGAGCTCGACCAGGGCCACCACCTTGAAGTAGGTGATCAGGAGCAGGATCCCGGGGACCATCTGGGTTGCCACCATCCCCATGAGGAGCGCCGTCGAGCCCCGGAAGCGGTAGCGGGAGAAGCCGTAGCCGGCCAGCGCGGCCAGGGCGACCGACACCGCGGTCGTCGCGGAGGCGACTAACAGGCTGTTCAGGAAGTACCGGCCGTAGGGTCGGCCCGCCCACATCGTGACGTAGGCCTGGATGGTCGGGGCCCGGGGCCACCACTGCACGGGAACCGTCAGGGTGGAGGCCTGGTCCTTGAACGAGGTGACCAGGATCGAGTAGAAGGGGAACAGGACGAACAGGTTCACGACGGCCAGCAGCGCGTAGACCACCGCCAGCCACAGCCGCTTCCGCGTACGCCCCCGGATCATGCCGCCGCCCTCACGCGGTCGCCGTCTCGGCCGCCGTCCGCACCGTCAGCCGGACGTAGAAGAAGCTGAAGGCCGCCACCGCCACCACCATCAGCAGGGCCAGGGCCGCGGCCCGGCCCCCGCGGAAGAACTGGAAGGCCACCCGGTAGATCAGGGTCGCAAACACCTCGGTCCGGTTGGCGGGGCCGCCGCCGGTCATCACCCAGATCAGGTCGAAGTACTTCACGGTGTTGATCACGTCCAGGGTCGCCGCGATCAGGATCACGCGCTTGAGCCCGGGCAGGGTCACGTGGCGGAAGCACCGCCACGCCGAGGCCCCATCCACGCTGGCCGCCTCGTAGAGACTGACCGGGATGGACTGGAGGCCCGCGAGCAGGATCAGGGAGATGAACGGGAACCCCCGCCACAGGTTGGCCACGATCACCGCGCCCATCGCGGTGTCGAGCGTGGCCAGCCAGGCGCGCGGCGCCGAGAGCACGCCGAGGCCCACGAGCAGGGGGTTCAGCATACCGAACGGGTTGTGGTAGAGCCAGGCCCAGCCGGTGGCCACCACCGCCGGCGGGAGCATCCACGGCAGGAGCGCGAGGTTGCGGAACACGGCGCGACCGCGGATCTGCTGGTTGAGGAGCAGCGCCACCCCGAGGCCGACCAGGAGGTGGCCGGCGACGCTGGCCACGGTGAACGTCACGGTGTTCCCCGCGGCGATCCGGACGATCTCGTCAGCGGCGATGGCCTCGTAGTTGCGGAGCGAGGGGAACACCCGCTCGCGCGTGGAGGTACTCCACACGAACGACTCGTAGAAGACGTGGAGAACGGGCAGGACAAGCACCGCCACCAGCACGAGGGCGGCCGGCGCCACGAACCAGTACCCGACCCGGGCCCTCACGCCAGCCCCAGCAGCCGCGCCGGGTTCTCGACCATGATCCGCCGGATGTCCTTCTCGGTCACCCCGACGTCGTATAGGCAG
>CAZDYT010000545.1:0-3340 GCA_964509395.1 uncultured bacterium | reverse complement strand
GCCCGAGGCCGAGGACCGCCATCAGGGCGATCGCCAGGAGGACCGTCGGGATGGACATCCAGAAGTCCACGAGCCGCATCAGGACGGTGTCCACGCGACCGCGCCAGTACCCGGCGACGAGCGCGACGGGCACCCCGACCAGCGCCGAGATGACCGCGCTCGCCAGGGCGACCACGACGGCGACGCGGGTGCCCCAGAGGAGCCGGGAGAAGAGATCGCGCCCGAGGCTGTCGGTCCCGAACGGATGGGTCCACGGGCCGCCCGCCCAGACGGGCGGCTGCCGGATGGCGCCGAGGTCCTGGCGGTTCGGGTCGTGGGGCGCGAGCCAGGGTCCCGCCAGGGCGAGGAGCAGCAGGAGGGCGGCGATGGCGCCCCCGCTGACGAGCTTCCCGTTCACGAGGTCAGCCTCGCGCCGTCTGAGCCCGCAGCGCCCGGTAAGAGGCCGCTCATGAGGAGAGGCGGATCCGTGGATTCAGGAGCGCGTAGCCCATGTCCACGGCCAGGTTCGCGAAGATCACGATCACCGCATAGACGATGACGATTCCCTGGATGAGGGGGAAGTCCCGGTACTGGAACGCCTGGAGCGTGAGCTGGCCGATCCCCGGCCAGGCGAAGATGGTCTCGATCAGGACCGTGCCGCCGATCACGAAGCCGAACTGGACGCCGACGAGGGTCGTCGTCGGGATGAGGGCGTTCTTCAGCACGCGCCAGAAGAGGATGCGCGCCTCGCCGAGCCCCTTCATCCGCTCCGTCACCACGTACTCCTCCTGGAGCGCCGTCAGGAGGTCGGAGCGGACGGTCCGGAACACGGCGGCGAGGAGCGGGAGCGCCAGCGCGGAGGCCGGCAGGAGCAGGTGGGTCAACACCGAGGCGAACGCCGCGGCGTCGCCCCGCAGGAGGGTGTCGATGAGCGCGGAGCCCGTCACCTCCTCGGCCTCGAGCTCCGGGGCCAGCCGTCCCGAGATCGGAAGCAGGCGGAGAAAGGCGCCGAACACGACGATGAAGAGGAGTCCCCACACGAAGTTGGGAATGGAGATCCCGAGTGTCCCGATCGAAACGGTCGCCGACTCGAGCCAGCTCCTCCGCCGCCACACCGAGAGGATGCCGAGGAGGATCCCGCCGGCGAGCGAAAGCGCCACCGCCGCCAGCGCGAGCTCGAGCGTCGCCGGCAGCCGCGCCAGGATGACGCGGAGCGCGTCCTGCTGGAGCCAGAGCGACCGGCCGAAGTGCCCGTGCAGGAGGCCCCAGAAGAAGGCGCCGTACTGCTGCCACCAGGGCCCCGCGAGCCCGAACTCCTGCCGGATGCGCTCGATGTCCTGCGCCGTCGCACCCACCGGCGCCATCAGAAGCGCGGGATCGCCCGGGACGACCCGAAGGATGACGAAGGCCAGCACGCTCACCCCCCACAGGGAGAGGACGGCGAGAAGGAGCCGGCCTCCGAGGAACCTGAGCGACACCGCTGCTCCTACTCCGGCGCCACCGGCCCGACGGGCTCCGAGGTGGCGCGCAGCCTATGCCGCGGAGCCCCGGCTGTCACGCAGGCCCTCGACCGAGTAGACCACCACGGGATCGGAGCGGCCTTTGACCTGAATGGGGCCCACCCGGGTGGTCCTGAAGAGCCCGCGCACGGCATTATAGGTGTACTCGCTGATCAGGATGTCCGCGCCGACCTCCTTGGTAGCGGTCTCGAGGCGCGCGGCGAGGTTCACGGTATCGCCGATGGCGGTGTACTCCATGCGTTGCGTGGACCCGAAATTCCCCACCACCGCGGCCCCGGAGTTGATCCCGATGCCGATCCGGACCGCGGGCCGCCCTTCGCGCTCCCACTGCGCGCAGAGTTCGCGCAGTTCGACTTGCATCTCGAGGGCCGCCTTGACCGCGTGCTCCTCCTGGTAGGGATCGTCGGCGGGCGCGCCGAAGATCACCATCAAACCATCGCCGAGAAACTTGACGGACGTGGTGTGATTCCGGAACGCGGCGTCGATCATCCGGTCGAAGTACTGGTTGAGCAAGCCCACGACGGCTTCCGGCCGCATGTCCTCCGACATGGCGGTGAACCCCCGGATATCGGAGAAGAGCACCGTGATGCGACGTCGGTCTCCCCGGACGGCGGGCAGCTCCCCCGACTGGAGGATGCTCTCCATCAGCTCGCCCGGAACGTACCGCCGGAAGGAGGATTTCAGGGTCTCCCCCGCTCGCAACCCCACCGCCATCGCGTTGAGGGCCTGGGCCACGTCCCCGAATTCGTCCTTCCGCGCCAGCTCGATCCTCGCCTCCAGGTCCCCCTGGCCGATGGCATCGACGGTCCGTCGCAAGGCGTCCAAGGGCCGGCTGACCTCGCGAGACAGGATGATCCCGACGCCGCCCGCCAGGGCCGCCGCGATGCCGAGGGCGGCGAGCGCCGAGACCCAGACCTTGCGGATCTCGGCCAGGATCGCGCTGGCCGCGACGTCGACGCCCAGCGCGGCCACGGCAGCTCCGGTCCGATCTCGGATCGGTGCCGACGCGCTCAACCACTCCCCCCACTGATCCCGGGTGAAGCCGGCGTCCACCCGGGGGCGGTCGAGCTGTAACCGGAACCCCGATTGCCCCTTGTAGACGTCGCCGACGTGCGATTTGTCCTCGAGGCTTTCTTCGGCGTCGACGCCGAACTCCACGACGCCCGGCTTTTCGGCCGACGGCCGCATCGTGTAAACGAACTTGACGTAGACGTCATCCCGGCGATTGCCGTCACGGACCCGGCGCATCCGATCCTGCAGCGCCCCGTACGCCGCGCTCGTCTCGTCGGCGCGCGTGCGGACCTCCTTGTGGAGGTCGCCGTCCAGCAGTGCCGCCGTGGTCGCGGCGATGGAGAGGACCTTGCTGCGGATCTGCTCGAACAGGAGGCCCTGGAACCGCACGTACTGGATCGCGACCGAGACACCGTTGGTGACCAGGGCCGTGCCGACCAACAGGATCAAGACCTTCGTCCGGTACCTCATCGGGAGCCTCCGCGAGGCGACGCGCGCGTCGATCCGCCGGACACTGTCGCGTCCACCCCGTCACTTCGGGGCACGCAGGACCTCGTTGATCGAGCTCGGTGGTCCGGAAGGGGGCAAAGCCCCCCGGGGTTCTAAAAGATCGGCCGCTCGACGTACGACCCGAACACGCTCCGGAGCCGGCTGACGATCTCCCCCAGCGTGGCGCGGGCGCGGACCAGCTCGATCGTCACCGGCACGAGGTTCACTGCCGGATCCCGCGCCTCCCGCTCGAGTCGGTCGAGCAGCGTCGCCACCCGCGCCTGGTCGCGGCGCCGCCGAACCTCCCGGAGCCGCGCGACCTGGCGCGCCTCGACCTCGGG
>CAZDYT010000544.1:0-3348 GCA_964509395.1 uncultured bacterium | reverse complement strand
GGAGGTGGACGCCCACCGCTACGAGCAGCTTCGTCGCCGAGCCCTGGGCGGCGAGCCGACCGGTTGGCGGCTCGGCCTGGCGGTACTCGAGCGCCGGGGGGTTGCCGCGTGGATGCGGGCCTGGCGCACCACCACGCCGCCGGTGCCGGCGTCGCGGCCGGCCGGGCCCGGTGCTTCCGTCGGAGGCGAGGAGGTCGTCGGGGTGCTCGCCCAGATGGCCCTGGCCTGTCTCGCAGGGGGGTGAGCACCGATGAGCGTCGATCAGGCCTCGAAGGTCACGAGCGGACACCTGGCCCGCACCGCCTACCTGTACGTGCGTCAGTCCACCCTGCGGCAGGTCCTCAACAACACCGAGTCCGCGACCCGCCAGTACGCCCTTCGCCAGCGGGCGATCGCCCTGGGGTGGCCCGCCGAGCAGATCGTGGTGATCGACACCGATCAGGGGCACTCGGGGGCCTCGGCCGCCGACCGGGAGGGGTTCCAGCGCCTCGTGGCCGAGGTCGGCATGGGGCGGGCCGGGATCGTGCTCGGCCTGGAGGTCTCCCGCCTCGCCCGCAACAACGCCGACTGGCACCGGCTGCTCGAGATCTGCGCGCTGTCCGGCACGCTCATCTTGGACGAGGACGGGCTCTACGATCCCTGCGAGTTCAACGACCGGCTCCTGCTCGGCCTGAAGGGCACCATGAGCGAGGCGGAGCTGCACTTCATCCGGGCCCGGCTGCGCGGCGGCCAGCTGTCCAAGGCTCGCCGCGGCGAGCTGCGGATGGCCCTTCCCGTGGGGCTCTGCTACGACCCCGCCGGCAGGGTCGCGCTCGACCCCGACGCTGGCGTCCAGCAGTCGATCCGCCACCTGTTCGGTGTGTTCGCCCGCACCGGCTCGGCCCGGGCAGTGGTGCAGGCCTTCAACCACGAGGGTCTCACCTTCCCCCTGCGGGTCCGCACCGGTGCCCACAAGGGGGAGTTGGCCTGGGCGCCGCTGCGCCACTGGCGGGTCCTGCGCACCCTGCACAACCCCCGCTACGCCGGAGCCTTCGCCTACGGTCGCCGCCACGAGCGAACCACCCCCGACGGCAAGCGCACCCTCGAGACGGTTCCCCGCGACCGGTGGATCGCGCTCATCCCGGGCGCCCACCCCGGCTACATCACCTGGGAGCAGTTCGAGGCCAACCAGCGGCTGCTCGGGGCCAACGCCCAGGCCCACGGCGCCGAGCGGGCGGCCGGTCCCGCCCGAGAGGGATCCGCCCTGCTGCAGGGGCTCGTGGTCTGCGGACGGTGCGGGCGACGGATGACCGTGCGCTACCACGTACGGCATGGGGTCGAGACCCCCGACTACCAGTGCATCGGCGAGTCCGTCCAGAGGGGGGCGCCGCGTTGCCAGTCGATCCCCGGTGCCGGCGTGGACGAGGCCGTTGCCCAGCTCCTGCTGGAGACCCTCACGCCGCTGGCGCTCGAGGTGGCCCTCAGCGTCCAGGGCGAGCTCGAGGCTCGCGCCGACGAGGCCGACCGGCTCCGGCGCGCGCACGTGGAGCGGGCCCGGCACCGGGCCGAGCTGGCCCGGCGGCGCTACCTTGCGGTCGACCCCGACAACCGGCTCGTGGCCGACTCCCTGGAGGCCGACTGGAACGACGCCCTGCGAGCCCTCCGGGACGCCCAGGAGGACTACGAGCGGGCCAGCGCCCAGGCGCTCGGGACGCTCACCGAGGAGCACAAGGCCCGCGTCCGCAAGCTGGCCACCGACTTCCCGGCCCTGTGGTCCGACCCGGCCACGCCCCAGCGGGAGCGAAAGCGCATGGCCCGCCTACTCCTCGAGGACGTCACCCTCGTGAAGAACGACCGGATCCACCTCCACGTCCGCTTCCGCGGCGGGCAGATGACCAGCGTTGTGATCCCGCTCGCACCCAACGCCTGGCAAGCCCGCCAGACGGACCCCGACATCCTCGCGCTGCTCGACCGGCTCCTCGACGACCATACCGACGCTGGGGTGGCCGACGCCCTCAACGAAGCCGGCCACAGGTCCGGTGAGGGCAAGCCCTTCACCGCGGGGATCGTGCTGCACCTACGCCGCGCGCACGGGCTGCCCAGTCACGCCGATCGCCTTCGTCGCGCCGGGATGCTGAGCCTGGCCGAGATCGCCGGACGTCTCGGGGTCCATCCCCGCACGATCAAGTCCTGGCACGCCGTCGGGCTGCTCGTCTCCCACCGGGCCAACGACAAGAACGAACGGCTCTACGAGCCGCCCACGCCGGGGGACTCCAGGCTCGTCAAACGCATGGGCTGTCGCCTGTCGAGCCGAGTGCCGACCGAACCTACCCAAGGAGGTGCAGTGTGAAGCCACGCCCTTCGTCCGCGGGCGGTAGGGCCTCGTCCGGATGTGGCGCAGCCCGAGCGCCCGGCAGGCCGCGGCGTGAGCGAGGGAGACGTAGGGGCTTCCGTTGTCGGTCATCACCCGCTGAACCTTCACCCCGAGCGAGCGGTAGAAGGCCACCGCCCGCCGCAGGAACCCTACCGCCGTGATGGCCTTCTCATCGGAGAGCACCTCCACGTAGGCAACGCGCGTGGCGTCGTCCACGCACACGTGCACGAACTCCCAGCCCGCACCGGGGCTTCGCCTGGACCGGTCTCCGTGGACGCGGTGACCTGGGCTTGTGAACCTCCCGAGTTTCTTCACGTCCACGTGCAACAGCTCACCGGGGTGACGGCGCTCGTATCGGTTGGGCGGCTCCTCCGGCTCAAGGTCTTTCAGCCTGCCGATCCCCAGCCGCCGGAGCACGGTGCTCACCGTGGAGGTCGGCATCCCGAGCGCGTGGGCGATCTGGGGCCCGGTCATCCGCAGCCGCCTGAGGCCAGCGATCGCGGAGATGCGGTCCTCGGGCACTCTCACCGGCGTTGAGTGGGGGCGGGAGCTCCGGTCGGTGAGCCCCGCCTCACCGTCACGCTCGTAGCGAGCGAGCCACTTGTAGGCCGTCCGTTCGGTGACGCCGGTTGCCTGAGCCGCCTCGCCGACCGTCCATCCCTGGAACCGAACCCGCTCGCAGAGGAGCTTTCGGCTCTTCGGGCAGGTCCGTGCGTTACTGTGAAGTCTCACCCGGGTCCTCCTTCAGCTGGTCGTCGACAACGCCAGTCTGCCAGGAGGACCTGGGTGAATAACGTCCTTGGTATTTAGAGCTAGGCGGCGCGCGCTCGGTGCGCGTCCGCGACGGCTTCCGGTTAGGGCATCGCGATGCTCTGTGTGACGGCGACCCCCGCGTGGTCGGACGGCCACAGGCCCGAGGGCGTTCGGTCGGCCACTTCCTCGCCGATGATCCCGCCGGAGC
The DNA here is from genome assembly GCA_964509395.1 of uncultured bacterium. GTDB lineage: Bacteria > Methylomirabilota > Methylomirabilia > Rokubacteriales > DASRDR01 > CAZDYT01. Next base: position 34 of record CAZDYT010000544.1, on the reverse strand, counting down.
CGGTCACCCCGTCGACGTCCGGGCCCCCGATGCG
>CAZDYT010000543.1:0-3350 GCA_964509395.1 uncultured bacterium | reverse complement strand
ACCCTCGCCGCCGGCCTCGCCCACGAGATCAAGAACCCGCTGACGTCGCTCCTGACCTTCAGCCGCCACCTCTCGCGGCGATTCGGCGACGAGCGCTTCCGGCAGCGCTTCCAGCACGTGGTGCCGCGCGAGCTGGAGCGCATCAACGACATCGTGGACGGGCTTCTACGTCTCGCCCGGCCGACCCGGCTGAGCCTCGGACCGGTGAACCCGCTCGAGCTGCTCGAGCAGGCCGTCGAGCTCTACGGAAACCAGCTCGAGGCGAAGCAGATCACGGTCGTGCGGGAGTACGCTCAGGGTCTGCCGGCCATCCAGGCCGACCGCGAGCACCTCTACCAGGCGCTGGTCAACCTCGTCACCAACGCGCTCGACGCCATGGGGCAGGGAGGCACCCTGACCCTGCGAGCGGGATGGGGCGACCGCGTCGACCCGTCGGAGGTGCCGGCACTCTGGGCGCGAGACCGCCGCGTCCGGATCGAGATCCAGGACACCGGCGTGGGGATCCCCCCCGATCAGATGTCGCAGGTCTTCAATCCGTTCTTCACGACGAAGGCCAGCGGGACGGGGCTGGGGCTCGCCATCGTCCACAAGATCATCGAGGAGCACGGCGGCACGGTGACCTTTCGCAGCGTCCCACGCGGCGGCACGACGTTCGCCGTCGTCCTGCCCGTGGCGCGGGGGCGGCCGGCCGAGCGCGGCGGCGACAGCTCCCCGGTGCTGGGTGTCCCGAGGCTCAGTTGATCGACGAGGGCGCCGCCGCCGATTCGTCCTGTCGCAGGTGGCTCCTCGAGGGCGGACCGGTCCGCGTCCTCCACGTGGGAGGAGAGCCGGCGGACGCGGAGCGAATCCGTTCCGATCTCGGCGGGCACGGGGCGCGCTTCGCCGTCGAGGGCGTCCTGACCGCGACCGAGTGCCTGACGCGGGCCTCCGGCGAGCCGTTCGACGTCCTCCTGCTCGATGATCGGGCGACCGACATGAGCGGGCTCGAGATCGTCCGGCTGCTGGGCGCTCGCCAGCTCCGCGTCCCCGTGGTGCTCCTGCTCCGGGACGGCGACGAGCAGGGCGCCTTGGAGGCGGTGAAGCTCGGAGTCTACGACTACCTCGTGAAGCGACCCCACGGGCTCGGGAAGCTCCCCCTCGTCCTCGAGAACGCCGCGACGCAGCACCGCCTCCGCCAGGGGCACGACGCGTTCGCCGTCCTGGGCCAGCTTCTCCCTGCGGTCGGCGCGGGCTCCGGCCTCGGCGAGACCCTCGAGCAGGTCGTTCAGGCGGCCGGGAAGCTCTTGAAGACGGAGCGCAATCTCGTCCTCACCGTGGAGAGCGGCGATACCCTCGTGCCCCGCGCGTGGACCGGCTTCGAGGCGCGCGAGCTCGCGGGGGCCCGGTTCCCGGCCGATGACGGGGTGTGGAGCGAGGTGCTGGCGCGGGCTGCGCCGTCCAGGCTCGACCCCATCGCCCTCGGCGGGCCGTCGTCTGTCGCCCCGGGGATGGAGGGCGTGGCCTCGGCCCTCGCCGTCCCGCTCGCCGTCCGCGGCTCCCCGTTCGGCGCGCTCGTGGCCGGCAGCGCCGCCCCCCGGCGCTTCTCGACGAGCGACGAGACGCTCGCCCGGGTGCTCGCCAGCCACGCCGCGGTCGCCGTCCAGAACGCCTGCCTCGCGGCCGAGCTCGTCCACGCCGAGCGACTCTCGACCGTCGGCCGGCTGGCGGCCGGGGTCGCGCATGAGCTCAACAGCCCGCTGACCGTCGTCCTGGGGACACTCGAGCTCCTCCGCGACGAGCCGGTCGACAGCCGCCTGGCCGAGCGCCTCGCGCGGCTCTCCGCGCAGGCCCGGCATGCTGTGGAGATCGTCCGCACGCTCAGCACGCTGGCGCGCAAGCGCCCGTCCCGGCGGAGCCCCGTCGCCGTCAACGAGCTGGTGGCCGCGACCCTCGAGCTCGAGGCGTACGAGTTCAAGCACGCGGACGTGGAGGTGGTCCGCCGGTTCCGGGAGGACCTCCCGCGAGTCCTGGGGGACCCGGGCCAGCTCCAACAGGTGTTCGCGCACCTCTTCCTCAACGCTGCAGAGGCCATGCGCGAGGTGCAGGGAGACCGCACGCTGACCGTGACGACCGAGCTTGACCCCGCGACGGATCGGATCGCGGTCACGGTCGCCGACACCGGTGCCGGGATCAAGCCCGGGCATCTGCCGCGCCTGTTCGAGCCGTTCTTCACGACCAAGGGCGAGGAGCAGGGGACCGGGCTCGGCCTCACCGTCTGCCGTCGGATCGTGGAGAATCTCGGTGGCCGCATCACGGTCACGAGCCGGTCCGGGTCGGGCACCGAGTTCCGGGTGGAGCTCCCGGTCTCGGCGGCGGGGCGCGCCGCGGAGGTCGCGCCCCGCCCGGAGACCCCGGCGCCGCCCGCCGGCGTGAGCGTGCTCCTCGTCGAGGACGAGCCGCTCGTCGCCGACATCCTGGCGGAGATCCTGAGCCTCGACGGCCATCGGGTCGACCGGGCGGCGAACGGGCGCGAGGCGCTCGCCTGCGTGGGCGCCCGTCCATACCGCCTCATCGTGAGCGACGTTCACATGCCGGATCTCGACGGCCCGGCGTTCTATGAGGCGCTGCTTGGCGTCCAGCCCGCCCTGGCGCGCCGCGTCGTGTTCGTCACCGGGGACGTGGTCAACCCGGAGACCCGCCGCTTCCTCGACGAGACCGGTCTCACCTGCCTGGAGAAGCCCTTCGCCGTCTCGGACTTCCAGTCCGCCGTCCGCCGCGCGCTGAGCTCAGGGTGACGCGGCGTCGAAGGTGAGCCAGAAAGGGCGGGAAGGGACGCCGCGACAGTGCGCCGCGGATCAGCGGATGACCCTTCGGCCCGCCTGAAAATCCCTTAGCAGCTGTCCCCCTGCGGTCCCGGACACGGGGAGCCGCCTGGAGGGACAGATGCCTCGCACGACACCGACACGATCCGAGGGGAAGACCACGTCCGGCGGGCGGGAACGCAACGCCGGGCGCGGGCACGGTGGTCTGGACCATCGTGTGCCCACGACGAGAATGAGGGGATCGAGGCAGGTGTGGCTGTTGGAGACCCTCTGGCGGCAGTACTTTGGGCCATAATGGGGGCGTGGGGCGTGAAGGCACGAGGCCCGTGGAGCCAGGTTGGCGGCGTCGTCAGCGTGGCTGATGAGGTGGCTGGCCTCGTCGAGGCCGCCTCGGCTGAGAAGCCGGAAGTGGGGCCGATGACGAACGCGGGGCTGCTTCGCGGGAGCTTCGGGAAGGGCGGGGTCGGCTGCCTTCTGGTGCTACTGCTGTGGGGCGCGGGGTGCACGGCGGGCTCGACACCCGCAGCCCGGATCGCGCAACTTCCCTCC
>CAZDYT010000542.1:0-3350 GCA_964509395.1 uncultured bacterium | reverse complement strand
CTGAGCTACCAAGGGCAGCGCTTCGTCCTGCGCCCCAAGATCAATCCGTACTTGTCTGCCACGCCCTCAGGGGGCCGGCCGGAGGCCCGCCCGCCCTCGGTACGGACGGCGGACCCGTGACCTGTTGCCGGACCCCGGAAAGGGCGGATTATGTTGTGCTCTCCGTAATCCGCGTTCCTGAGGAGCGGCGACAGTGAGCGAGGACGGCGCAAGTCCGGCCGCGGCCCCGGGATTCGCAGTCGTCCCCGGGGGCCGGGACGCCTGTCATGACCCCGTCACGCTCCGTCTCGGGGCTTGAAGGCGGGGGCAGGTACAGGTCAGCGAGGTCTCTCGTGCCGGGCCTGACTCCACGGCCGTCCGGTGTCGTCAGGCCCGAGCTGCAGCCGCTCTCCTACGTCTGCCGTAGCACCGCACAGCATGCATGGCCGCGAGGTGCCGCAACTGCTCGCCGTTGCGACGCCCCCCCCAGGGACGGTTGAGACCCACCCATCGTACGGGTCCCAGGCAAGCCCGAGGCCGTCCCACACCCACCCCACGCCTGATACAATCCCATGCTGGTGGACGCGACCGCCCGATACGCCTTGCGATTGCTGAGTCCGCTCATGGCCGCCTTTGCCCTTGTTGGCTGCGCTGCCGCTCCGTATTGGCAGAACTTACCTCCGGCTCGCTCGGGCGTATTGACGTACTACGTCGTACCTGACACCGACGCGCGACGGGCTGCGATGATCGCGCGGAGGCTGTCGATGGCGAAGCCCCTGCCCGTTGAAATGGTCATCGTGGCGTCCAGCGGGTTTTTGAATAGGACGTTCGGCGCGGGAAGGTTCCCGGACGACAACGCCGCGGCCTTTCGCTGCGGGCATGGCGACCCACCGCCGAACGGGTGTATCTACGTCGGAGATCGGCTGCTGACCACGCTCTCGGATGACGCCCTTGCGGGGGTTTTGGCGCACGAGTTGGGCCATCTCGAAAAAGGCCACCGCCCGGTTGTCAGGAAGCCGGCGGCAGACGCTGCGTGTAAACAGCCCGCCCACACGCTCGAACAAGCCTTCATCCGCCTCTTTGCGGGGTGCGGCATCCCCTATGTGGAGGTCACGGCGGCGGCGGCTCGGGAAGCGTATGCTTCGCGAAAGATCGAGCGAGAGGCTGACGAGGCCGCTATCGAACGTCTTGCGACAGCCGGCTACTGTGCCGGCCCCCTAATGCGGGAGACGTTCGCCGAACTCTCGAATGTGTTCCCTGAGAAGGGGTCCGGCGGCCCCCTTTCCTCACATCTCGGATACAGAGAACGGTGGCAGCATGCCGGGTCGGACTGCGACCGTCCTGCGCGCTAATTCGAGATTCGGCTACGAACGAAAGCTCGCGCACACCAACCCCGGACTCATACTGCATCGCGTTGGGGCTGCATGAATGCGGCCCCTCTCCAGGTCGCCGCCGCCCTCGATCGCCCTGTGCCGAATGAGGCATCTATGATGCCTGATCGGGACGAAGAAGTCGCACCAGCCAAGCCTCGTGCTCCGGTTACGCCTTGTGCTCTGCCCCCCGTTCCGCTCCCATCGCCTCCCGTCGGCGCGGCCCAAGATCCGCTGATCCCGTTCGGCCTCGGTGCATCGCGCCCGGCCTCGGGGCGGCCCGGCACCGCGGGGGAACAGGCCCGCCGGCGGCAGGACAGGAAGTTCCCGCACGAGGGCATCCTATCGCAGACCCGCCGTTCGAAAGGCTGCAAAGAAGTTCATGTCGGGATGGCGGTCGAAGACCGATCCCGGCAGGAGGGTTGGGAGCACCAGGCGACTTGGTTGTTTCCTCTTGCAGGTATTTGAGTGTGCCTCTCCTTCTCGGACTTGGCACGAGCGTTGCTCAGATCACTTCTGCGGTGCACGTGCGCGGAGAAGCCGGGCTTGAACCCGGCGTCCCCAACGTCTGGCTTCGTGTGACGTGCCCAAGAAATCCAGGACGAAAAGGAGAAGACAGGATGAGCTTTCGTAGAATTTCCCAGTTTGTTGTGCTTCTGGCGGTCGGGATTTTAGGGGCGTTCGAGCCCGCGTACGCACACGACACTGTTACGGTCCCCGAGCCAGCGTCCCTGACCCTGTTGGCTGTGGGCCTCGCCGGGCTAGGTGCGCTGGCCTGGAAACGAAAGGGCCGCCCATAGCGGCTGAACCCTGGGGAGCCGCTACGAGCGTCGGGTGGTTGCCCTGACGCTCCCGGTGTTCTAGGCGCGCGACTGACGTAGACCCCGTGCTGGGGACGGCCTAAGAAGCTTACGGTCGCCGAGCCCGCGCTACATTCGATTCACGCCACCCGATTCACACTGAGCTCGGCAATTTTGCTGCGGCCGGTGTAGCTGAGACTAGCTGAGACATTGCAGCTCTGACGCGCGGTTGTGGGTGGCACCGTTCGACACCTAGCGGCGCCCAGGATCCCGCAACTGGAAGTCGTTGATCTCACCGTTGGCTGACCAGCATTCAGCTGAACTCTCCCACCGGCGGATCGCCGGTACACCGCAACCCGCGAAGGCTCCATCCGCGTTCGAGGCCCGGACCTGTTCGGTCCCTTGCAAGCGGGTTCCCGGATACTGACCGAGCCTACACACGGCGTTGCCATAAGCTCACCAATTCTCCCTGAAGTTTCAAGGCGATCCAAAACGGACTCGGGAGGCACGACTCTTGCTCCTCGTTACAGCAGGCATGGGTCCCGGGACCACCGGAATATCCTCGGTGATTCGTGCTCGGTCGCGCGCTGAGGGATTCCCGGAGCGCCGACCCGCCGCGTGGGGGGACCGACGCCGTTCCGATGGGGTGCCCCTCACGCGGCTTTCCCTTTCCCGGCCTACCGCACACCGGCCTGGGTCTGCACCCGCCGAACCGTCCCTGTGTTCAATGTCTCCCAGAGGTGATCTCAAAGCAGCCAAGACGGCACCGGCGGGATTCCATAGCAAACACCACCGCGATCGGCCGAAAAATCGCGCCGGGCTGCCCTCCTTTTTACGTGTTCTACCGTTTGGCGCCGGCGTTTCTAAAGATTTCCACTGTTTCGTTGGCAGGACGAGGTGGCTCGCGAGCTGTCGCATGAGGATAGGTTCGGCGGGCTGCGTTCGTTCACTTCAGCTCGAACTTGACGGGCACTTCCAGCCACACCGCGATCGTCTTGGGCCCTTGCCTTGCGGGGATGAACGTCCAGTTCCTGGCCGCCGCGACGGCCGCCTCATCGAGGATCGGCTTCCCCGACGCCCGCCGGACCCTCACCTCGCCGACGGTGCCGTTGGCACCCACCTGCAGGAGCAGGACCACCGTGCCTTCCCACCCGCGGTGCCGAGCCTCCTCGGGATACTCCGGCTTGACGACCGCCTTCAG
>CAZDYT010000541.1:0-3363 GCA_964509395.1 uncultured bacterium | reverse complement strand
CCTCCTCCCGGCGGCCGCGGACGCGCCGGCCGGCCCCGAACGACCCGGCGGGAGGCCGCCGATCGCGGGGGAGGGGCGGCTCGGCCGCCGCCCCTACTTCTACGGCTCGGGAACGGCTCTCTATGGTCTCCAGATGGTCAACGTGCTCTTCACCCTCCTGACGCTCGGCGTCTACTACTTCTGGGGCAAGGTCCGGGTCCTGCGCTACGTGCTGAGCCAGACCGAGTTCGAGGGAGACCGGTTCGCCTATCACGGGACCGGCACGGAGCTCTTCCTCGGCTTCCTCAAGGCAGCGCTCCTGTTCGCGGTGCCGTTCGGGCTGCTCAAGATCAACGTGGTAGACCCCTCGTTCGGCCTCCGGATCGAGGCGGCGATCGTCGGCTATGGTCTCATCTACTTCATCCTGGTCCCCCTCGCCCTGGTGGGCGCGCGACGCTACCGCCTGAGCCGGACCTCGTGGCGCGGAATCCGCTTCTCGTTCCGGGGACAGGCCGGGGACTTCATCAAGCTCTTCGCCCGGGACTCCCTGCTGACACTTCTCACGCTCGGCCTCTACTACCCGTGGTTCGCCGTCCGCCGGCACGCCTTCATGGTCTCGAACTCCTACTTCGGGAACGAACCCTTCCGCTTCGACGGCCACGGTCGCGAGTTGCTCGTCCCGTACTCGCGGCTGGCCCTGCTCGGCGTTCCGACGCTCGGGCTCTACTGGTTCTGGTTCCAGGCCCGGAAGCAGCGGTACCTCTGGCAACACACGGCGATCGCCACGGTCCGCTTCGACTCGACGGTCACGGGAGGCGCCCTCCTGCGCTTGAGGCTCGGCAACGCGCTCTTGCTGATCGGAACCCTGGGCTTCGGCTGGCCCTGGGTCCGGGTGCGGAACCTGCGGTTCACCTTCCGGAACCTGAGGCTCCGGGGACTCCTCGAGCCGTCGGCGATCCGGCAGGAGAGCCGGGGGGCCGCCGCCAGTGGCGAGGGTCTCGCCGGGCTCGTGGGCACCGGCATCGAGCTGGGCTGGTGATGCCGGTCGAGTGGGAGGGCTACTACTTCAACGGGTGGATCCCCATCCGCCGCCCGGCCCGGATCCGCCTGACGGCGAGCGCGCTCGAGGTCACCATCCAGGATGGCGTGACCTTCCGGTGGGCCTACGGCGAGATCCGCCAGACCCAGGGCTTCCATCCCGGCGAGCAGATCCGGCTCGAGCCGAACCGCGGAGCACCCGGGGCGCTCGTCATCCCGGATGCGGCGTTCCTCACGGCGCTCCATCGGCTCGCGAGCCCGCCGGCCCGCCACCTGCACCACCCGGCCCGCCGCCGGCTCTGGGGGCCCATCACCGCCCTCGCGACCCTGGGGGTGATCGGTCTCGTGACGGTGCTCTATCTCCGGGTGATCCCCGCCGCGGCCGCGGCAGTCGCCCCGCACGTGCCGGTCTCCTGGGAGGAGCGCGTCGGAGAGGCGGTCGTGGGCTACCTCGCGCCGCCCCGGGTGCGGTGCACCGATCCGGTGCGCGCCCGGGCGCTGGACGCGATCGCGGCCACGCTGACGGCGCCGGTCTCCGGCTCGCCCTACCGGTTCCGCGTCGTGGTCGCCAACCACCCCGCGGTGAACGCCTTTTCCGCACCCGGGGGCTACATCGTCGTCTTCCGGGGGCTCCTCGAGCGCACCCGGACGGCCGAGGAGTTGGCGGGCGTCCTCGCCCACGAGCTGCAGCACACCCTCCGGCGCCACGTCGTGCGCGCGATGGTCCAGCACGCGTCCACCGGACTCGTCCTCGCCGCGCTCAGCGGGGATGCGAGCGGGCTCGTGGCGCTCGAAGCGGCGCGCGCGCTCGGGACGCTGCGCTACAGCCGCCAGCACGAGCTGGAGGCCGACGCCGAGGGGATGCGGATGCTGCTGGCCGCCGGCATCGATCCGGCGGGGATGATCGCGTTCTTCGAGTCGCTCCGGGAGGCGTCACACGAGAAGGGAACCGGGCGAGAGGCGGCCGTCCTCAAGTATCTCTCCACGCATCCGAGCGACGAGGAGCGGATCGAGCGGCTCCGCGCGCTCGCCGCCGGGGCGGAGCGCCCGACCGCCAGGCTCCTGCCGGCCTATGACTGGGCGGACGTGCGGAACCTCTGTCAGGCCGCCCCCCCGCGCCGGACGACGCCCGCCCCGGTGCTGCACGGCACGGGACGGCTCCACTTCGTGCCCATCGGCGCGGTGTCCCCCGGGACCACGGAGCGACTGGGCGCGTACTACCGCGACCGCTTCGGGCTCCGGATCGAGACGCTGCCCAGTGTTCCGCTCGAGCCGCGCGTGATCGATCCCGCCCGGCGCCAGCTGGTCGCCGAGGAACTGGTCACGCTGATGCAAGCGCACTACCCGGAGCTGGCGGGCGACCCGGAGGTGATCCTGATGGGCATCACCAGCGACGACATGTACATCCGGGGATACCGCTGGCGGTTCGCCTTCGCGTACCGGGTGGGCCACCAGTTCGCCGTGGTCTCCAGCTTCTGGATGGACCCGGTGAGCTACGACCGCCCGCCGAATCCCGAGCTCCGCGAGGAGCGGCTCCGGAAGATGGTCTCCAAGCAGATCGGAAGCCTTTACTTCCGGCTACCCCAGAGTGCCGACCGCGGGAGCGTGATGTTCGGGCCGATCCTCGGCCCGGACGACCTCGACGCCATCGCCGAGGACTTCTGAGGTCGCCGCTCTCCGCATAGAGTCGCCGCCCCCTGGAGGCGCGCATCGCCGCCTCGGCCCGGTCTCGCTCGATGTTGTCGCCGGGCGTTTCGCGCTATATTCGGCTGCGGGAAAGCCGACGGGGAGCCGGGGCCCGCCCGACGCGGGCCGGGGGACGGGAGGCGGGATGGCCAAGTGGGCAGTCTTTCCGGAGGATGCCGAGCCGCCGCGGGCGGTGGGGCAGCTCGCGGAGCAGGTCGGCCGCGACGGCGGGCACGTCCTCGCGTGCTACCGGGAGCCGCTCAAGGAGGCGTGGCAGCTGTTCGCGCTCCTGCCGCTCGAGCGGGTCCAGGCCACGCCCTACCAGCGCGACCTCTCGAAGCCCCACGTCAAGCGCCTCCAGGAGGTCATGCGGAAGCTCGGGCGCTTCGTCGACCCCATCGTCGTCGTGTCGAGCAAGCCGGGCGAGTACTGGACGCCGAACGGCAACCACCGTCGCGAGGCCCTCGCGAAGCTCAAGGCGGACTACATCCCGGCGATCCTCATCCCGGAGCCTGAAGTCGCCTACCAGATCCTGGCGCTCAACACCGAGAAGGCCCACAACGTCAAGGAGAAGTCGCTCGAGGTCATCCGGATGTACCGCGGGCTCATGGAAGAAGGCGATGGGAAGGCGAGCGAGGAGGACTATGCGTTCCAGTTCGA
>CAZDYT010000540.1:0-3364 GCA_964509395.1 uncultured bacterium | reverse complement strand
TGCTCATCGACCTCAATCGACCACCATCCGCTACAGAAGCAACCACCCCCCAAGCCAGAGCCGCGCAGTATCTGTCCGGTCATCCCATCCCCGCCGACCGCCCTGTACCGGGGGCTTGGAGGAGTCGCAGGTATCGGCGACCGCTAGGCCGGGGGGCGCGGGCGGTCCGGTCGGGCTGCTGAGGTGACGGCGCGCGAGGCCGCCCAGGCGTCAGGCAGCAGTTCCTCGATCCGCTGCTGCGGCCAGCCCGCGGCGAGCTTGTCGAGCACGTCCTTGACGTAGGCGAAGGCGTCCACGCGGTTCAGGGCGCAGGTGCGCAGCACGGTGTAGAGGGCCGCCGCCCGTTCGGCGCCGGCGTCGGAGCCCGCGTGGAGGTAGTTCTTGCGGCCCACGGCCAGGCTGCGAATCTGAAGCTCGCAGAGGTTGTTGTCGAGGCCGACTCGCCCGTCCTCGAGGAAGCGGGTCAGCGCCTCCCACTGGTTGAGGCTATAGGCACAGGCCTTGTGGAGCGCGCTCTCCGGGGGTTCGCGAGCCGCCGTCTTGACCAGCCAGCGCTTGAGTCGCCCGAGGATCCCCGAGGAGCGCTCCTGGCGTAGTTCGACGCGGGCTTCGGCGCCGAGGCCGCGTGCATCTGCAATCGCCTCGACCCTGTAGAGCTTGCCGATCAGCTGCAGCGGGTAGGCGACCCTCGGATCCGTGTCCTTCAAGCCGTAGTGCTTCCTGCGCGCGTGGGACCAGCACCCGACCTCGATGGCGTTACCGCACTGGCCGTTGTAGACACGGTCGAAGACGCTCGCGGCGTCCGCCTGCACGTACCCCTCGCGTCCTCGCAGCGTCTCCCAGGGGCCCTGAGCGCCGGTGCCCGTCCTGGCGTATTCGAAGTACACCCATTTCCGGTCGCCCACGTAGCACCACATCGTCCCCTTCCGGACGCCTTCGGGATCGTCCCGGTCGAGCACCTTCAGGCCGCTGGCGTCGGTCTGCACGATGTGCGCCTCCAGCGTCCGCTCACGGATCAGATCCACCAAGGGATGCATCTCGTCGGCCACCGCCGCCACCCAGTCGCACAACGTCGAGACCGGGATCTCCACTCCCTCGCGCTCATAGATCCCGCTCTGCCGGCTCAGCGGGAGGTGGTCGTTGTACTTGCTGACCACGACGTGCGCCAGAAGGCCGGTGCCGGGAAGGCCCTTGTCGATCAGCTTGTCCGGCCCGGGGGCCGTCTTCACCCCGCGCTTGCAGCGCCGGCACGCGTACTTCGCCCGCCGGTGCTCCTTGACCCGGAAGTGCGCGGCCACGAACTCGAGCTGCTCGCTGACGTCATCCCCGATGGAGCCCATCGGCTCGCCGCAGCCCTCGCAGCGCCGCTGCTCCTCGGGCAAGCCGTACTCGATCACCTCACGGGGGAGGTGCTTCGGGGGCCGAGCCCGCCGCGCTCGGCCCTTGCTCGGCCGCTGCTGCCCGTTCTCGTCGTTGCCCTGCAGCTCGTCGAGACCGTCCTCGTCCTCCTCGGCCGCCGCCTCCTCCGGGTCGTCACCTCCGCCGACGAGCTCGATCATCAACGCAAGTTGGGCCGGATCGATCTTCTCCGACCGCCGTCCGCTGCGCTCCCGGCGCATCTGCTCCAAGCGCAACGTCAGCTCGCTGTTGCGCTCGCACACTTGCAGAAGCATGGCCAGCGCAGCGTCGATCGCCTCCTCGGCGCGCCCCTCCACGATCAGCGACCTCAGAAGCTCGCCAATCGCGGCGATGTCCTTCCTCGTCCGCGGCGCGTTCATCCCCGACTCACCGCCCATCAGACGCCCGTATTACCCTCGGCCTCGCTCGACCGCCTCCAGGCTGAGCCTCCTCCACTCTCGGACCCACTCATCCAGACGCTGCCCTTGGGCAATCCAAGTCCGGAACTCCTCGATCTCCTCGGGCTGGAGACGTAGCGTCTTGGTCTTCCCGTCGATCTTCGCCGTCCACTGGTAATAGGGCCCGTGCAACTTCGGCGGCTCGGCCTGACAGCGGCAGCCCTTCTTCCCACACGGCATCCACCGCTCGGTAACGCTTCCCTGCAACGCGATCTCGATCCGTTGAAGCTCGTCTTTGCAGCGGGCGAAACGTGCCCGCAGTCTGGGCGGGAGTGGCTTAGGGCTGGGCATGAATCATCTCCTCTCTAGCAGTATTATACACTGCTAGGCATGACGGTCAAGCCCTTTCTTGCCCCCGCCCCAGGAAACTCAGTTCTTCAGGTGATTCGAATCGATGGCCGCCGCAGGTACCCACTGCGGGCGGCGCCGGGCCCCCCGCAGGTCAATGCCTTCCATCATCAGCGCGAGGTCCGTCGCGCCCATCTCGAGGTGACGCTGCCCGGGAGGAGGTTCGAAGGGGAAGCGGAACCGGCCGCGCTCGAGGCGCTTGTACACCAGCAGGAACCCGCTCGGTTCCCACACCAGAACCTTCATCCGGTTGCGACGCCCGTTGATGAAGCAGAACAGATGGCCCGACAACGGGTCCTTGCGAAGGATGTGGCGGACCGCGGCGGACAGCCCATCAAACCCCCGGCGCAGATCGACTGCTTCCGCGGCCATGTAGATACGCACGCTGGGCGGCAGCGTCAGCACGGCCAGGACTCCACCACCCGCACGACGCGAGCGAGCAGCTCCTCGTCGAAGTCTCGACCCACCACGACACGTCGCCCACCACGCAGCACTACCGCGACACCGCCCTCGCCGCTCACAGCTTCCCGCGTGGGCAACCTGTCGAGCCGCAACTCGACCGGGTGAAACCTCACCCTCCGCCCCGGTCCGAGGCGCTCAGACCATCGGCGCAGCCGTCGCGCCTTCAACTCGTGGCGGCGCGCAAACTCCTCCAGCTCCAAGCCACTGCTGGACCACTCTTCCAGGGCAGCCCGGGCATCCTCCTCCCGCCAGTACCGGCTCCGAGCTGCGTCGGCGAATCCCGCCTGACCACGCCCTCTCTTCGCTCCCTTCATCCTGTGCCTCCTTGGCCCAGGATGATGCCGGCCTCAGCCGATCAGCGCCAGAATGGGATTACCGGATGGATACAGTGTAGTGACGGTGAGGTCTGCATGAGTCCGGGAACGGAACGCCCCCGCCACCGAGCGACCGCCCGGCGTGTCCTGGCGCTTCTGGTAGGAGGAGGTTGTGCGATCGCCGTCAGTGAATGCGTGTACGTAACTACGGTCTTGCCCAGGCGTGTCGAGTGGGTGGAGGCGTCGATGAGGGCACGCGAGTTCGCTATGTCGCGTTTCAGCCAAGACGTAAGCCAGCTAGGTCGCCTGTGGGCCGTCGCGGCTCATCACGACGACTGCTTTGCCACAGAATTGGAGTGGCTGTGGGCGAGCGTGGGCCGGTCC